>NZ_JAGQBV010000070.1:0-8657 GCF_024345815.1 Cyanobium sp. HWJ4-Hawea
ATCGAGAGCCAGGCCGAAAACTTTGATGAAAACCCCACCCCTGACAGGCCGTTGCGGGTTTGCTTGTAATTCCTGAGGCCCGCACTGCCGTGCACAAAGTGCTGCAGGTGCCTTAGGGCGCTTAATTCATCGCCTGCAAAGGGAAATGAGCTGGGGTTATCGCCATCACTTCGGCTTGCTTCATCGATTGCCCCATCGATCGCTGCATCGATCTCCGAAATGGCCCCAATAGGTGCTTCAACCTCAATGGGTCCATTGGCCGCTAGCTGGCTGCGAAAGTCCGCAAAGACCCGTGGAAAGCTCTCGAGGGGAATTGGCGGGCTTGCGAAGAGCCGGTTGGGCCCACAGCGCCCAACTTCGCTGACCTCAGCAACCAATTCAGATTGATCCTCAAGCCATTCAATCCCTAGGGATGGCAGCCTCGCCTTAAGGCCTTCAATCGCCTGCTTTGTCAGCTTGCTTTGGTGGGGCCCTTGCAGGGGCCGGGCTTGGCTGGGGCCGCCTGTGACTCCCAGGCGAAGCGACTTAGGGTCGCCCAGCTCGGCCATGGCCATGGTGCTTGCCATCGCTCTGGCCAGGGCGGGTTGATCGTCGAGGCGCCACTGGCCCTGAAGATCCACTACTACCAGCGGTCCTTGGGCAGCCATGGGCAGATTTAGCGCTTGCCCAGGTCGGTGGGGCGGCTCACCACATAGACCACTGCGCCCGTGAGCAACAGGCCGACGGCAATTAGGCCCGCAATTGCTCCGCTGTAGTCAGTGCTTTCCATGGTTAACGGCTCAACTGGTTCAACCTAGACGCCGGGGTTGCGCCGTGAGTACGACCGTACTACCCTAATGATACAGATGTACTTCACCTGCGTGGCCCCCTGGCAAATCGATCCCGCAGTCGAGACCCTGCGGCAAGCCAATCCCAAGCGCTTCCACGATGCCCGGCCCGGCCACCTGGCTGTGGTGGCGATGGCGGGTAGGCCCTGGTTCATCGGTCGGGTATGCGACATAAGCCGCCCCGTTAGGGGGCCGATATCTAAATACGCCCAGGTGCTCAACATCGACAGCGGAGACATGGAGCGCATCCCCCTAACGGGGATCGTCGAGTTGCTGGCTGCCGCTAACTAGGTTCGGGCCAGTCGGTCTTGATTACTTGCTTGGAACGCCCCAGGGCCAACGCCCCACTGGGCACATCCTTGGTGAGGGTTGATCCAGCTCCCACCGTTACGTTGCTTCCGAGGGTTATGGGGGCCACGAGTACGGAATTGGCCCCGGTCTTGCTGCCTGAGCCAATAACGGTGCGGTGTTTTTTCACGCCGTCGTAGTTAGCGGTAATTGTGCCTGCCCCCACGTTTACCCTTTCGCCCAGGTCCGCATCGCCGATGTAGCTCAGGTGGTTCACCTTCACCCCCTCGCCAAGTTGGCTGTTCTTGATCTCCACAAAATTGCCGATGTGGCAACCGGTTTCCAGCTTTGTGCCCGGCCTTAATTGGGCGTAGGGACCAATGGCGCAGTTATCCCCCACCACCGCCTCGCGAATCACCGAATAGAGCACGGAAACATTGGCTCCCAGGCTAGCGTTTTCCAGGAATGTGCCTGGGCCGATTCGGCAGCCATCCCCCACCACGGTTGAGCCGCGCAAATGGCATTGGGGCTCAATCACCACATCACGGCCAAGCCGGCAGTTCTCGCTGAGGGTGCAGCTGGCGGGGTCCACAAAGCTCACCCCCTCCGCCATCCAATGGCGCTTAAGTCGTTCCTGGAAGACAGCCTCGCATTGGCTTAGTTGCAGTCGGTCGTTGATGCCATTGATCTCATCTGGATCGGCCACCTCCATGTGCATGGCAGGTTGGAGCAGGGCGACGCTGTCCGTCAGATAGAGCTCGCCCTGGTCGTTATCAGTGGTGAGATGGGGCAAAACCTCCGCCAGTTTTTGCCAGTTGAAGCAGTAGATACCCGCATTGGTGAGGTTGTTGAGCCGCTGTTTGTCTGAACAGTCGCGGTGCTCAATGATCTGGCTAACGGCCCCATTTTGGTTGGCAAAAACCCTCCCATAGCCACTGGGATCCTCCAGACGTGCCGTCAAAAGGGTCACCGCCGCCCCCGAGCTCCGATGCTGGCCAAGCAGTTGCTCCAGGGTCTCGGGGCGCAGCAGTGGCACATCACCATTCAGCACCAATAGGTCGCCCCCAAAGCCCTGGAGCGGATTAAGTAGTTGTTGTACGGCATGGCCAGTGCCGTTCTGGGGTTGTTGCAGCACAAACTCCAGCCCGTCCAGCTTCGCCAAGGACTGCTCCACCTTGGCGGCCTGGTGACCAACGATCAGGATTCGCCTCTCCGGGGCCAGGTGCTGGCAACTGGAGAGCACGCGCTCCACCAGTGTTGCCCCCGCCAGGGGTTGCAACACCTTGGGCAGGTCGCTTTTCATGCGGGTGCCTTTCCCGGCGGCCAACACGGCAACGGCGAGCATCAAGGGGTGGGGCGACTGCGCCGGAATCTAAGGGTTAGTTACGAAGGCGGGCCAGGTCGTTCCAGAAGCTTGGATAGGAAACGGCAGCGGCCTCGGGCCGGTGCAATTTGCTGTCGCCCACTGCCACCAGCGACGCCACAGCCAAGCTCATGGCGACCCGGTGATCGGTCTCGCTATCTAGCTCCGCACCCTTGAGCTTCTGCCCTCCCACAATCACCATCCCGTCTTCGAATTCCTCGATCTGGGCCCCCATGGCCCCCAGTTGGCGAGCCATTACGGCCAGGCGGTCGGTTTCCTTGACCCGCAGCTCGCCGGCATCCCTAACCCGGCTAACCCCTGTGGCGTAGCAGGCGGCCACCGCCAGCACGGGAATCTCATCGACCAGTCGGGGAATTAGTTCGCCGCCAATGTCAAAGGCCTGTAGTGGGCCATGGGCCACGTGCAGATCCCCCACCGGTTCCCCTGCCACATCCCTGCCGTTTAAGACGCTGATGCGCGCCCCCATCTGTTCGAGCACCTCAAGGATGCCGGTGCGACTGGGATTCAAGCCCACATTCTCGATCGTCAGCTCCGCTCCCGGCGTGATGGCGCCAGCCACCAGCCAGAAGGCAGCCGAACTGATGTCACCTGGTACGACTACATCCTGGCCCCGCAGGTTGCTCCCAGGACGGATGGTTATCTCGGTGCTTTTGGTTCCACCTACCTCCAGGTCGGCGCCAAAGGCCCGCAGCATCCTTTCGCTGTGGTCCCGGGATTGGGCCGGTTCAATCACCGTGGTTTCGCCTGTGGCCGTAAGGGCGGCCAGCAAAATCGCACTTTTCACCTGGGCGGAAGCAACCGGGGTGTGGATGGTGCGGCCATGCAGTTGGCGGCCCTGAACCGCCAGGGGGGCAAAGTTGCCGTCGAGGCGTCCGTGGATCAGGGCCCCCATCTCCGCCAGGGGTGCTCCTACCCGGCGCATCGGTCGACCCCGCAGGGAGCCGTCGCCGGTGAGCACAAAGTGGCGGCCTGCCCGTCCGGCCAGCAAACCCAGCATCAACCTCATGGTGGTGCCGGAATTGCCGCAATCAAGGATGTTGCCGGGCTCGAGCAGGCCGTCTAGGCCAACCCCCTGCACCTCCACCGTTTCACCGGCCCTAATTGATGAAACCCCAACCCCCATGGCCCTCAGGCAGTCGGCCGTGCTCAGGGGATCCTCCGCAGGCAGCAGGCCCTCGATTCGGGTGGTGCCTTCGGCAATGGCCCCAAACAACAGGGCCCGATGGGAAATCGACTTGTCGCCCGGGACCCTCACCTGGCCCCTCAGGCTGCCGACCCCGGGCAGGGACATGGGGGCCGATTGGTCTGGGGCTTGGGCCAATGGGGATGGGCGAATTTACTGATCCTATGGAGATCTATCCCAGTAATAGGCCGCCGTCTTCCTGTCTGCTCGCCAGGGCACTGCGTAGGTCGAAGTAGAGGTCTTCCACCGTCAGTTCGGCCAGGGCCCTTTGTTGGGCCCTCTCTAGGAGGCGCTCGAGGCTGCTGGTCACCTGATCTGCAGCTGAGATCGCTGAAGCATCCCCAGGATTTAGCGGTTCTGCTTGGCGGGCCACGGCCCCAAGGACCAGGCCGATGGAGATCTGCTGGGCTGGTCTCGCCAGGCGGTAGCCCCCGAGCCGGCCCCGACGGGCCTGCAGCAGGCCGGAGCGACGGAGCTTCAGCAACAGCTGCTCCAGCATTGGCTCAGGTAGTTGCTGGGCCCTGGCCAAATCAGCCGTGGATCGCCATTGCTGGGGGCTGGCAGCCAGTTCAATTAGGGCCTTGACGGCCTGGGCACCAGCTTTGCTGAGCATGGTTAGGCACGGCTTTTTGCCAGCCTCTCAAGCACGTACTCGAGGGTGTAGCCAAACAGGGCGGGATCGGGCTCCTGCCCAGCCAAATCGGCGAGCCCCAGTTCGTCCCAGCGACTGTCCACCTGGGCCTCTAGCTCCGCCGGCCGGCCGAGCGCTTCGCCCCAATCGTGGCGTTTTTCTGGTCCGATTTTGGTGGTTGCATCGATGGCCAATCGCCCGCCCAGGCCCAGCCGCTCGCTGGCGAAATCCAGGGAGTCAAAGGGGGTGTTCTCGAGCACAAAAAGATCTCTCTGGGGATCCACCTGGGCGCTAATGGCCCAGATCACCTGGCGGGGATCGCGAATGTTGATCTGTTTGTCGACCACCACCACAAACTTTGTGTAGGTGAATTGGGGGAGGGCACTCCAGAAGGCCATGGCTGCCCGCTTGGCCTGGCCCGGGTAGGCCTTATCGATGGCGATGATGCCGAGCTTGTAGCTGAGCCCCTCCATCGGCAGGAAGAAATCGACGATTTCCGGAATTTGCTGGCGCAGGATTGGGGTGTAGATCCTGTTGAGGGCAATTGCGAGCATGGCCTCCTCCTTGGGGGGCCTGCCGCTGAAGGTGGTGAAGTAAATCGGGTTGCGTCGCTGGGTGATGCACTGGAACCTGACCAGGGGCGACAGTTCTTCTCCACCGTAAAAACCCATGTGGTCGCCGCAGGGGCCATCACCCAACTCTTCGCCGGGGGTGATCGTGCCTTCGAGCACCAGCTCGCTGTGGGATGGCACCTCCAGGTCCACGGTTTTGCACTTCGCTAGTCGCACGCCCTCTCCGGCATAGAGGCCCGCAAACAGCCATTCGCTCAATTGCACCGGAATAGGGGTGGCTGCGGCCATCACCAGCAGGGGATGCACACCGATGGCGATGGCGATCTCCAGGGGCTTGCCGAGGGCCGCTGCCTTGCGCAGGTGGCGGGCGCCGCCCCTCACGCTCAACCAATGAACGGTCATCGTGTTGATCGACTGCTTTTGCAGCCTGTAGACCCCCACATTTGGCACGCCGGTTTCCGGGTCCTTTGTGATCACCAGCCCCAGGGTGATCACCTTGCCCGCATCCCCTGGCCATGGCCGTAGTAGGGGCAGGGCATCGAGGTCTACGTCGTTGCCTTTGAACACCTGCTGCTGGCAGGGGGGGATCAGGTCCCGATCTGGTCGTGCCTTGATCAGGTCCCAAAGCACTCCGCCGAAGCGGGCGGCTTCGCGCATCCCCTTAGGGGGTTTGGGCTGCTGCAACAGGGCTAGTCGCTCTCCGAGGGCCTCGAGCTCCAAGGGGTTTTCCATACCCATGCTCCAAAGCACCCTCTCCACGGTGCCCAGCAGATTCACTGCCACGGGCATGGTGGAGCCGATCACATTTTCAAACAGCAGGGCTGGCCCCCCCATCGCCAATACCCGGTCGGCGATGGCCGCCAACTCCAGGTCTGGATCCACCGGCGCGGTGATGCGGCGCAGCTGGCCGCGTCGCTCAACTAATTCGATGAATCCGCGCAGGTCACGGCGGCTGCGTTGGGGGATTGCCGTCGCTGGCATCGGGCTTAACCGGTGCTTCCTACTGTGGCGCACCCAGGTGGAGCATGTGCCCGTGCAAATTTTTTACTTCCCTACCTCCGAGGCGGTGCCTACGCAGCCCGCGACTGCAGCCAATGGGCCAGAAGCTCCCGATGCAGCTGTCGTCATCGACGTCCTGCGGGCCACCACCACCATTGCCTGGTCGCTTCAAAACGGTGCTGAAGCCATCCAGGCCTTCGCAGACCTGGACGAATTGGAGAGCGCCGCTGCGGCTTGGCCAGCAGACCTTTGTTTACGCGCCGGTGAGCGGGGTGGCCAGCGGGTAAACGGCTACGACCTGGGCAATTCCCCCCTGGCTGTGACGCCGGAGCTGGTGCGGGGCAAACGCATTTTCATGAGCACCACCAATGGCACCCGCTCACTGGCTGCCGTAAGGCAGGTGCCCCTGCTGCTTACGGCCTGCTTGCCCAACATCAGCGCCGTCGCCCGCCGCTTGATTTCGGCCGCCGCCCAGCGGGTTTGGATCGTCGGCAGTGGCTGGGAAGGAGACTATTCCCTGGAGGACAGCCTGGCTGCGGGGGCTGTGGTCTCGGCGTTGATGGAGCAGGCAGGCCCTGGCCAACCCGAAATTGCCAATGACAACGGCGTGGTTTGTGGCAACGATGAGGCCCTGGCTGCCCTTGCCCTCTGGCAGCAATGGCGCCATCAGCCGGAGGCCTGCCTGCGGGCCGCCAGCCATGGCCAGCGCCTGATTGGGCTGGGTAATCACGATGCCGATTTCGCCTGCTGCGCGGCCATCGACAGCCTTGAGGTGGTGCCGATGCAGGTGGAGCCTGGGGTGCTCAAGGCCAGTTAGGCCCACGCCCCTAAAGTTGGTCGATTACTCAGGGCCTCTGGTGAGCAGTTTTTTGGCGGCAGCAGTGCAGCTCACCAGCACCTCTGATCCCACGCGAAACTTCGCCGCCGCCGAGGAGCAGATCGAGCTGGCGGCCCGCCGAGGGGCGGATTTGGTGGGCCTGCCGGAGAACTTTGCCTTCATGGGCGATGACTCCCAGCGGCTGGAGCTCGCCACCGACCTGGCGGACCAGTGCAGTCGCTTTTTGGTGACGATGGCTCGCCGCTACCAGGTGACCCTGCTGGGTGGGGGCTTCCCGGTGCCGGCCGGCAACGGCCAGACCTACAACCGGGCGGAACTGGTCAGTACGGAAGGGCAGCTATTGGCCCAATACGACAAGATCCACCTCTTCGATGTGGACTTGCCCGATGGCAATACCTATCGGGAATCGGCCACTGTTAAACCTGGCGATGCCTTGCCACCGGTGGTGGAGGTGCCCGGGCTGGGCCGCATTGGCATCTCCATTTGCTACGACGTGCGCTTCCCGGAGCTCTATCGCTACCTGGCCAGCCAGGGCGCCGATGTGTTGATGGTGCCTGCGGCTTTCACGGCCTTTACCGGTAAGGACCACTGGCAGGTGTTGCTCCAGGCCCGGGCCGTTGAAAACACCGCCTATGTGGTGGCACCAGCCCAGGCCGGCAACCATTACGGCCGTCGCCAAAGCCATGGCCATGCCCTTGTTATTGATCCCTGGGGCACTGTCTTGGCCGATGCAGGTGTGGCACCTGGTCTGGCCGTAGCCCCTGTGGATGCCGGCCACGCCACCAGGGTTCGGGCCCAGATGCCAAGCCTCAAGCACCGCAGGCCCGTACTTTTCTGATGCCATGCCTCGAAAATCCACTTTCCGCCAAATGGCGATGGCACCGGCCCTAGGGCCCAGTCGGCGATGAGCATCCTGGTGGGTTTGTTCGACAGCGGTCTGGGGGGCCTGACCGTGCTGCGCCAGATCCATGCCACCTATCCCCATAGCCGTTGCCTCTTTTTGGGCGATACGGCCCGGGTGCCCTATGGCCAGCGCAGTGTGGAAGAGATCCGCACGATTGCGGCAGAGGTGGTGCATTGGCTCAAGGGCCAGGGGGTGGGGGTTTTGGTGATGGCTTGCAACACCTCCAATGCCCTAGCCCTTGATGTGGCGGTGGCTGAGGCTGGGGTGCCGGTGGTGGGCCTGATCGACAGCGTTGCCGCCCAGCTCCAAAGTGATCGCGTTGGTGTTTTGGCAACTCCGGCCACCGCCGCCAGCGGCGCCTATCGACGCACCATCCAGGCCAGCCGCCCCCTAGCCAAGGTTGTGGAGGTGGGCTGCCCCGCTTTTGTGCCCCACATCGAGGCGGGTGACCTCGATGCCCCGGCCCTGAGGGCTGCGGCCACCCAGGCGGTGGCACCCCTGCTGGAGGCAAATGTGGACACCGTGGTTCTCGGTTGTACCCACTACCCGATGCTGCGGCCCCTGCTCCAGGAGCTATTGCCGGAGGGGGTGATGTTGATTGATCCAGCTGAGGCGGCGGTGCAGCGTCTTGGCCCCCTTTTGGCCAGCCTGGGGGACTCCCCTGAAGCAGATTTGGGCGGAGATGCCGTATTTCCTACGGATGTGCGCTCACGCCTTTGTGTGACCGGCTGCGCCCTCGACTTTGCCGCCGCTGCGACGCCCTGGCTGGGGCATTGTCCCAGTGTTCAGCAGGTTGATCTGCGGTCGACCGAGCGAGCCTTCTAGGATCACCGGACAGCGGAGGTGTTGTGGCAACGGTTGCTGAGCTGCTACAGCCCGTAGAGGCTGATTTGGATGCCCTGCTGGCCGACTTGCGCAGCCTGATAGGTGCTGGCCATCCAATTCTCCAGGCTGCTGCTGAGCACCTTTTTGCCGCCGGCGGCAAGCGTTTAAGGCCCGGCATTGTGCTGTTGATTTCCAGGGCCATCTCT
>NZ_JAGQBV010000071.1:0-8486 GCF_024345815.1 Cyanobium sp. HWJ4-Hawea
GTCAATTTCAGACCTTCACTGCAGGGACTGGCGGAGCCGATCTGCTGCTTTTTGATCTGCGTTGAACGCCGTCAGAGGGGGATTGTCCCCAAAAGTTGGACAGGTCACTAAGTCTCAGGCATGAACATTCAGCCTTCCAGCCAATCGCCCCCCCCAATTAATCAACCCCAAAATTAACCCTCAGCGCCCTTGCGCCCTGCTCAGAATCCCCCAAACCCCTGCCATCACAGGGCTGCAACCGATCTGGGCCAAAAAGCCGGCTAACGGATTTGAACCGATGGCCTTCGCTTTACAAGGACTCTCATAATGAGAATGACTGCGCTGCAGGCGATCTAGGGGATTGTTTAGGCCTGTAAGTCAACCGGTTAATTAACCCGATGGTCAACCGCCGTGGAGTGTGGCGGTAGGGAAGGGTGGTGCCTTTGCCCAGTTTGGCCGGAGGAAGTATCCCACTCACCGTGGATCGATTACAGAGCACCATGTCACTCAAGTCCGTATTCGGGCTTCGCGATGTACCTCTAGGCAGTTTATTTATTAGTTGACTGTGACCGGGGTATAACTAGATCGTGTATTTTAGAAGCGTGCTCATTGCCAATCATCTTTCTTTAGAGCGGTATCATTAGGATTCTTTGGATTGTAAAACCTTTAGCCTGGCAAATGCCCCTGCTGCTTTGTTAAAGCCGCAATACGCGCAGCAAAACAAAAGTACTTCTTCGATTTGTTCCCAGCCAACTCCCTGTTTTCGCGCCATCATCACGTGGGCATTGAAGGGTGATGCTTCCGCTTGCATATTCTGTATTGATACGTCAATCGCGATGGCGATCAATGCCTTTGTTGCTTGGTCAACGTGGGGCAGACCCCAGGCCTCTCCGGCAACGCGCGTGCAAAAATCACCAAATTCTGGGTGAATCTCACGCAGGTCGCTCTGCAGTACGTGATCGTCCAGGACAGCATTGCTAGGAGGCGGTGTTGAAGGCATAATTCGGTAAACTGGTACTACATCATTAGCATGGGAACAGAGATTCAGCTAGTTGGCAGGCTGAAGATTAAGAGCGCCTTCAGAATTGATTTTATTGAGGCGACCAAGAAGCTTTCGTGCTTGACGTGCAGCATGGAGAGTCCGATTCTATATCGTTGTGCCAACGATATAGAGGATCAAAATATTTTTCTATTTTATGAGATTTGGCCCTCAAGGCATGATTTGGATCAGCATTTTCAAACAGATCACTTCATGGCCTGGCGTTCTTGGCTTGACGGCAAACTGCAGGGTGAGCCTGAGATTCGGATTAATGCGATGTCCGATTGCCTGATTCTTGGTTCCTAATTAATTTTTAGGTCAAGCTATGCTGAGCAAGTAGCCCATGCAGTTCTGCTGGGATGTTAATGATTCTAATGGTTCTTTGATTGCGCTGTTCTTGTTTCAGAAGCACCAAATAGCGGATTCCAGCTGGGCATGCTCCTTCCAACTGCGAGGCATCAAGCACTAGCTCGCGTTCTGAGCTGAGTTCTTTCAATTGGTGCCGAAGGATCGGCAGAAAGTACTCGCATAGATAGCCTCTCATGAGATATTCTCCGCTTGTTTTATTGTCACCTCCATTTTTAAGTCGCTCCAGCTGAAAGCCAATCACTCGTGCTTCTAGGGTGACTTCAACTGTGACTGGATCGCTACCAGATGGCAGATCGACTGCCAGAATCTCCTGGTTGCAATTCCAAGGTTCGCCATTCAGTAATACTCGATGGATTTGCGCTGACTGCGTCGGCAGCAAGTCTGGTGCCACGTGAAGGCGATGTTCTGGGATTTGATCTGGGATAACCCGGAATGTTAGGGTTAGCTGCTTATTTCTCAGCAATAAATTTCCATAGGTGGTTGCATACAGGCAGAGCTCAAATGCGTGATAGCCACCCATGCAATGGCTCCCCTTCAATCCCTCTTGACCGGCCAGCCATGGAGTTCCTCCGGCTGTAACAGAGAAGAGAACTCCTCCATGCTGGTGATCAAGGAAAAAAGAGTTGTAGAAATCACTACTGGCATCTGCCAAGATGCCCCATTTGTCTTCTCCTGGATCTTGGCTTTGTAAGAGCTGTAGGGCGAGAATGGCTTGTTCCTGTTGCCACCATGCCTTGCGATCATGCCAGCACAGATGGTGTGGAGATTGGCGTTCAACCATGTCAAACCAACCTGAACGCAATGCATCAAAGCCGTGATAAATCACCGGCTGAATTAGTTTTTGGCAGAAGGGAAGTGCTCGTGGATCGGGATTTAGATTCTGCAGGCGGAGTAGATTCCAGATGATTTTGAGGTTGTGACCAATGACAGCCCTGTTCTGCTGCCACCCCCAGCCATGATCTTCTTCCCAGTCGCTATGAAATCGCTCTTCAATAAATGGTGATCCATCTTTTGATTGAAAATGAGTTAGCAGTAGATTTTGTAGCTCGATTAGGAATGCATGCAGTTCAGGATCTTGGGTGCCCAGATAGAGCTGGATCAGATATGCGGGTATATGGTCGCCAATTGAATTCCAATTCTTTCGCCCTCGATTGCATTCTAGATCATCCTCTAGGGGGTTAAAGAAGAGAGGGTCAATATGGCTGAAATAGCCTCCAGTACTTTCTTTATCTCGAAAGTGCCGCCTTATGAAGGTTATTGAAGAAAGACATACTTCAAGATAGCGTGGATTGCAGCAGGCGCGATAGGTTTGTGCAAGGCCTGCAAGTGCGTAGATTTGTTCATAGCAGGCTAGGGCTGATAAGTCGTCCCCTGCTTCCGATGCCAAAATTATTGTGTGCGTTCCATCTGTATTTAGCTCAATTCCGTGAAACCAGTAGGTTCCCCCCTCCTCTGGTTCATGCATGCAAAAGTGGGCTATCAAGTAATCGCTTCCCTCCTGGGCTGCATCTAAATAGATCTTCTCGCCCGTCATCATGAACGCTGTCGCAAAGCCATATACCAAGCGCGATAGGACAGCCGTCTCTTGGCGATTGTCTGCCTGGGCTTGACCGTCGCGCTTCAAATATGTTCTGTATTCAGCAAAGTTGATTTTGGGCTCCCGCTTGCAGCCGAACAAATGGATGAGATAGAAGTCGGCCAACTCTTGGATCTGATCTCGCCACCAATCCTGTTCATGGGCCAATCGTTCTCCAGCATCGATGCAGGTAAGGATCAGCTCGTGTGTCTCTAGTAAAATCGAATTCTCCTCGGAATAAATTAAGCACCTTGCCATCACCCATCGCCCTGGTACCAGCGAGGAGCTTAGCTCTGAGATCCCTTGTGCTTCTTTCCCAAGATTGTTAAGTAAGTGACACCAAACCTGAGGAAGAATCAGCAACGTGAGTTGCTTTCCGTTCAATGTCTCCAGGGTGAGCAGCCGTTTCTCAACCGAAAACTGTTTGATCTGACCGTAGATAAGTTCGTTCCTGGAGTGGGTTGACTGCCTCAGTGCGGCTGGGTCATTAAATGCGGTGTGCTTCGTCATTGTTGGAGACGCTCCAGCACTGTCATCAGGAACTGGTTCAAAACACTCGGGTGATTCGCTGTAATCAGGTCGTTATCAACAACAATGTCTGCTAGACCTCCCTCTTCGAAGACAACGACTGCACCTGCATGTTCAACATCTCGCAGAACATTGCTGGCACAGGTCACTCGCCGTTGCTTGAGCAGAGTTGAGCAGGCAGTCAGAAGCCAGAGACCGTGGCACAACGTCGCCACAATTGTCCCTGGTTCAGCCATTGCTGCAGTGAGAAACAGCGCGGCAGGAGACTGGCAGTCTCCACCAGGTATTGGTTTTTCTTCGTAACGCAAGCGGTCTGAAGCATAACCACCAATGATGACAACGGCAGCAAAGTCTTTTGCCTGAACGCTTGAAACGTCCGTGCTTACGACACACGAGCCTGGCACTACTCCGTCTTCAGCATTGGCATAGAACGTTAACTTTGGCTGACCCCAGAGCCGCGAAACGGGGGTTACGGAAAAACCATGGGAAGGGAAGAAGGTGCGAAATGATTCCCACTCACTATGGTCGTAGTGCTGTTCAATTAGGATGGCAATCTGATTCGACTTTAACATTGGCCTGAGATCTAGTGATCCAGCAAGTAGTTTGGTGCAAATACATCACGATAAAACGTCAGTTGCTCACTCTTGAAATAGCAACCTCCGCGGTGCCCACGCCGAACCCAGCAAACTGTTCCTTTGGCAATTGTTTCACCAGTTTGATCATCCAAGCAGTGCCATTCAAAATGTACGAACTCACTCCAGAACATCACAATGGGCCAACACATGGTCACCCCTGGTTGTGCAATCAGTGCCCACCAATGGCGTTCACGCTCGGCCTGTTCATCCAAGCCATGGAAGGGACCATCTTGGCAGAAATATACCAAGTCTTTTCGATATTCTTGGCTCAGAATGTCAGCTCGGCCTCGCCTTAGGGCTTCGCAGTGCGTTGGCCACCACTCTTTATTTTGCTGTTCAATCACTGCCCCAGGGTAGTTGGACTCAATGCTTGGATTATTGGCTTCTTTTAAAGATAAAATATTAAGAGCGAACTCAATGAGTGCATCCCCCTTTTCTTTGCTGACAAGCCCTGGTCTTGAGTAGTCTGCGGCCAGGTCTTGGTAATAATTTGTGCGCTTCATGCTATGACGCACCTGCGCTGCGAAGTCCATCTTTCGGATAGCAGGCTTCTCCCGCATCAATCAACTCCTGAAGATACTTGATTTTAGTTGGAAACTTCTGGATTGTGCCTCTGGCCATGTCAAAGTCTGCGCGTCCAACCATTTTTCCGGAAGTATCGTGTGGAACTCCCCATAGACCGGTCTTCTCTAGGAGAGCTTGTTGTTGAGTGTTGCCAAATGAAGAGCTGTCTGTCTTTGAGGAGAATTCAAAATTGACCATCTTGAAACTATCAAACATGTTTCTCATTCCAAATCCAGGAGCCCATATGTGGAGGAAGCCTGCAATAGCTTGATCATTCTCGTTAGCGAAATAGTGAACATGGGCCCTTGGTGAATAAAAGATGTCACCTTTGTTGATTGTGGCTGAGCCCATTTCTTCCGCTATAGTATTGTGGCCTGGAAGTTCTCCGTTTTGATATGTCTTGGCTTTATCTTTGGCTGAAAACATGCGTATCTCTCCTTCTTTTGTGGGGATGAACCACTCTTCATCTCCATAATGTAAGTGAGGTGGTGCGCCCTGAGAAGCCGCGACCGTAACTTCTGCCATGGTATAAAGCCCACAGGTGTCATCTGTGGTGCGCCAGAACGTGACGGAGCTTCCTGGTCCTAGTTCTTTGACTTCTGGATTCTTGAGGTATCTTGGTGTTCTCAATGAAGCTCCCTTCAGTTCGAGTCTCGCAGGTTCTTTTGGAGTTGTTTCTGGCGTTCTAGCTGGTTTGGCGTGAGCTATCGCCAGGCATGTCATTGCCGCAAACATCGCCGCTAGCACTGTGCCGACGAGTCTTGTCAGTGATCGTCTAAGGCTCTGTTTCATTTCTCTTTCTCGATCAAACCTATGCTAAATAAGCTCGGGTCAGTGCGCAACAGGATGACACGTTGACCGTCGCCAGAGATCAGCAGGCGTTCGCTACGTGATCTCCCCTCCTGATCGCGCCATTGAAGTTTGCCAAAACAACTCGATTCTAGCCTAGCTATTCCTTCTATTTCCGTGGTCTCTAACTTCCCCGCCTTGCTACTGATAAGTGATCCTTGCAGCCTGGTTCCCTCGATTATTAGTTTGCCTACGGCTTCATAGGGTTGCCACTTATTACCCTTCAGAACTTTACCGCTGAATTCTCCTATCCATTGGCCTTGGAGAGTTTTATTTGTGCATTGATCAATTTTGTTCAGCCAGTATTGTTTTCCCAGAGTCGTTCCTGGTGTGAATGATAAGGCTCTGCTTGCATGCCCCTTGAGATCTATTATATCTCGCGTTTCTGAAGCTCTCGTCCCATTTATGCGCCGTACTTCCACTTCGCAGTTCAATAGCTGTTTCCAGCTGCCTCGATAGTCTGCTTCTAGTAGCTTGTCGCCGTCTCTATTGATTCGCATTCCTTCGATTGAGCCGTCGGCATTCCATCGTTCTTTCAAGACCCTTCCGGCAGGCAGGTTGTGCACGATGCCGTACCCCAAGACGATGTAGTTCGCTGGGCTCACTGATTGGCAGGCTCTTATTTCTGTTGGCTTTTCGCCGGCGCTGAGTTGACCTGGAGTAATCATCTGTGTGCATGCGACGATCACGCCAGCAACCATCTTGGTCTCAATTCTCATCGCTCTTTAGCCGTTGACTTGATTTGATTTCCGTCTTTAAAAAATCTGATGACCTCTTTCTCGAATTCCTCCGGTTGTTCCCACGAAATTGCGTGACCTGAATTGTTGATCGTGCTCCACGTGCTATTAGGCAGCTGCTCGTGGATCAGCTTCATGAGTGCTGGTGGTGCATAGAAGTCATTGTCGGCTGATAGAACCAGGATCCTGGTCTTGATCCGGTTCAGTTTCTTAAATGTGTTTGGAGTTCTCAGTGTTGGCTGAAATCGCACACCAGCTTGCCGTGACGTTGACTCAATCCGTTTCCACTCTCTGGTGCCCTCGGGATTTGCTGCTCGATAGGACGGGCTTAGTTCTCTTAGGAAGTGTGGCCACTGCTCAAAACCAGGCAGGGCAGCGCGTTTGCGTAGTTCCAGTACTTCTGGCTCATTGATTTCACCAGTGCTGGCCGCAAAGACGCCACTGATGACACTCTCCGGCTTCCATGCTGCATAGTCTAAGACGATGTAACTACCTCCAGCGACGCCAATCAAGTGGAATCGTTTGATCCCCAGGTGTCTCGTTAGCGCGTCGAGATCTTCAGCCACGCTTATCGTTAATTCGGATCCCGGGCTGCCGATGCTTTCTCCCCAGCCTCGGCGATCGAATGCGATGACTCTGTAGCCTCGATTCGAAAGCTCTTGGATTTGATGCTTCCAGCTCTCGAGGGTGCCGGTATTTGCATGAAGCAGGATCACGGCTTGGCCATTGACGCCTGTGTCCACATACCTCATTGCTAAGCCTGGGAGTTGGACCATCTTGCTGGTGAATTCCGATGCCGTTACCTCTGACTTCTCTTTGTGTCGAACGATGGGCCCTTTACCTACCGCTTCCAGGCAGTGGCCTTTGGATGGCAGAGATGTAGAGACTGTCAGAAAGCAGAGCAGAGTTGCCTTGCGGAGGTCCATTGGGCTGATTCCTTAGGCAAATGGTATGGCATCACTCTTGTCATTTTCGCTTTGTTTATCGATCTGATGGGCCGCGTCCTGACGTGACTACCTTTATTGGTCCATTCGGAATGGGAGGGGTGGTTATGCAGCAGCTGGTTGCGCTTCAGTTGCGGTGTGCCGCCGAATTCCGATTGCGCAGGAAGGCCCTCACTCCTTAATCAACCCCTTAATCAACCCGCCCCGCTCTCGACCCGAGCCTCCAACACCCCAAGACCCCTGCAGCACCTGCCTGCAAGTGATCTAGATCAAAAAGCCGGCTAACGGATTTGAACCGATGGCCTTCGCTTTACAAAAGCGCTGCTCTACCACTGAGCTAAGCCGGCCTGGACTGATGTCCAAGGCCAATCTTACCTTTCCCCTAGGGCCCACAAAAGCAGTTGGGTGCGGCTGTTGCAGCTGGTTTTGGCCAGCAGTTGGGAGATGTGGCTTTCCACCGTGCGCGGACTCACCACCAGCAGGGCCGCAATCCCCTTATTGCTGTAGCCCCGGCGCAGCTCCGCCAGAACCCTTTGCTCAGCTGGCGTGAATGGGGTATGGGCAACAGGCGTAAAGGCCATAAATGGGTGGCATTGGCACCCCCAGGGTTCCCACTCACTAGGGGCTGATCTCAGCCCCACTGGTTGGCTGCTCCGCCTCTGGAGCAGTGGCAATCACCTTGGCCCTGCGAATTGGCAGGTTGGCTACCAGGGCCGTCACCCGGTCTTCGGTTTCCAGGGTTACATCGCCCTCCTCCAGGTCGATTTCCACGTAGCGGCTCACCACCTCCAGGATCTCGCGCCGCATCTGTTGCAGCAGCTCCGGGTTTAGGTCGCTGCGGTCGTGGGCTAGCACCAGTTGCAGCCGCTGTTTGGCGGTGTTAGCGCTGGCCGGCTGACGGCCCAGCAGCTTGTTGATTGCGTCGCGCAGGGTCATCGGCTCAGAAGATCTTGGTTTGCATCAGGCGGCCGAGCTTTGCCCTCAGGCCCTGGCGCTGCTTACTTGGATCCAGCAGGGGCACTTCCTCGCCCAACAGCCTTCTCGCCACATTGGCGTAGGCCCGGGCGGCGGGGGAATTGCCGCTGTTGAGGGTGAGCGGTTCGCCCCGGTTGGTGCTCACAATCACCTGCTCGTCCTCCAGCACCAATCCCAAAAGGGGTAGGGCCAGGATGTCGGTGACATCGCTCACCGTCAGCATTTCTTGGTTTGCCATCATCTTTGGTCGCACCCGGTTCAGCACCAGCTGAATCGGTTTCACCCCCTCGG
>NZ_JAGQBV010000072.1:0-8265 GCF_024345815.1 Cyanobium sp. HWJ4-Hawea
CAGGCCAGTACTGCCATCAACTATTCTCTGTCGCTGGGTAGGCTCATGTAACCGAAGACCTACACCAGCTATAAGCAGACCACTATCAAGCTGATGGTTGAATTGCTTGGGCACACCCTGGCTGAGAACGGCAGGTCTTACATGGATGTTGTGCCTTCTGTCCAGTTCATCATAAACAGCCAGGCGAGGGTCGACCTGGCTTACAAGCAGGAATTGTACAGCTCGATGCTGCGCTCGGCCCCAAATGGAATTTACCTGAAACTGGAATATACATTTTTTAACGTGACAAACTAACAGCTTTGGACATATAATAAATTAATCATGAAAGCAATGAAACATACAATATACAGCCTGCTGGCAATATCGCTATTAACGATTTCCTGCGGCAAAAAAAAAAGTATTACCAGCGAAAGCGCTCCAGATGCGCAGCCAAACGAAATCAGCACTGCCCCTGAAGCTGCTGCTGCAGCACAAGACAGCACGGGAAGTGCGGATTCCCCGACAGCTGAAGCAAACACAGCCTCTTTTTCGACAAAAGGCGTCATAGGGGCCTACCTGAAGCTTCAGGACGCTTTGGCGCGTGATGACGCAAAGGGTGCTGCCGGCGCAGGAAAGACGCTACTTAATGAATTTAATAAGATTGACCCAAAAACGGTGGAGGATAAAAAGCGCGAGGATTACCTTGATATTATAGCAGATGCGAAAGAACATGCCGAACATATCAGCCACAATGCCTCGGACATCGCGCACCAACGGGAGCACATGGCAGTTCTGAGTAAGGATATGAGCGATTTAGTGACAGCCTTTGGATCAGAGACCAAACTGTACCAAGCCCATTGCCCTATGTACAACGGGGGTAAGGGAGCAGTCTGGCTCAGTGCAGGCAGGGACATCAGGAACCCTTATTACGGTGAAGAGATGCTTAGCTGCGGTTCGATAAAAAAAGAGTTTTAGCGTGGGTTGGCGGCCTGGTAAAGCTCCGACTGCCCTGCTAATTCTGTTTATACTCATGCAGTGCTACCAGCCAAAGCAGGGTGCAGGGGCGACTGAAGAGGAGCCTCAGAGCATTGAGGCTGTCTATAAGATACCCGGCCAGGTAGCAGGAATCCTTGAGCGCTCCTGCTACGATTGCCACAGCAACACGACGGATTACCCTTGGTATTCCTATGTCCAGCCCGTGGGATGGTGGCTGGAGAGGCACATCTCAGAGGGAAAGGAAGAATTAAATTTCAGCACTTTCGGCACCTATTCCAAGCGAAGGCAGGCCAGCAAGCTTGAATCCGTGGCAGGGCAGGTAAAGGCAGGCAGTATGCCTCCCGAATCGTACGCTCTGTTGCATAGGGATGCCAGGCTTACAGAAGAAGAAGTGCAAGTGTTGACGCAATGGGTGCAGGCTCTGCAGGACAGCCTGTCGGTGGAATAATTATTAACTTAAATCTTTGGGTTATGAAGCATACGTATGAAATTCATGGAATGAGCTGCGAGGGTTGCAGAAATGCAGTTGAAAAGGCTCTTAATTCCGTAGACGGAGTCACAGCTATGGTGTCCCTGGATCCGCCTGTGGCTGAAATCACTATGGATCGCCACATCCCCACGGAAAAGCTCCAGGAGGCATTAAGCACTGCGGGTGATTACCGTATTTCTATGCAGGGGCAAACTATGGGCACTAAAAACCATGCGCATCATGTGGATCACCACACGCCGCAGGCTCCTGTCAGCGGCGCCAGATATTACTGCCCAATGCATTGCGAAGGCGAAAAAACCTATGACCGGCCCGGCAGTTGCCCGGTCTGCGGGATGAACCTGGAGAAGGTACCGCAGCTGCAAAATACAGCGCGGCAATATACCTGCCCGATGCATCCCGAGATCGTAAAAGACGCCCCGGGCGCGTGCCCTATCTGTGGAATGGACCTTGTGCCACTGGCACCGGATGGCGATGACCAGCAACAAGCGTATAAAGTGCTGCGCAGGAAGTTTTGGGTAGCCGTTGGCTTTACCCTGCCGATCTTTGTCCTTGCCATGGGGGAAATGATTCCCGGAAACCCTATCGGGCGCGCCCTGGGGCAGGACGTGTCCAACTGGACCCAGTTTGCCTTTTCATTGCCTGTTGTTTTTTATGCTACGTGGATGTTCTTTCAAAGAGCCTGGGTTTCTTTTGCGACCCTGCGGCTCAATATGTTCAGCCTTATTGGGCTGGGCGCAGCGGCCGCTTTTATCTTCAGTATCATCGGGCTTTTGTTCCCGGGGGTTTTTCCTGAACAGTTCCGCAGCCACCATGGGGGCGTCCACCTCTATTTCGAGGCAGTTACTGTAATCCTTACCCTTGTGCTTTTAGGGCAGCTGCTTGAAGCGAAGGCC
This sequence comes from Cyanobium sp. HWJ4-Hawea, assembly GCF_024345815.1. NCBI lineage: Bacteria > Bacillati > Cyanobacteriota > Cyanophyceae > Synechococcales > Prochlorococcaceae > Cyanobium > Cyanobium sp. HWJ4-Hawea. The sequence continues at coordinate 2,359 of NZ_JAGQBV010000072.1, forward strand.
CACAGCCGCACCAGTGGCGCAATACGGGAACTTTTAAAGCTTTCCCCAACAGAAGCTGTGCTGGTAAAAGACGGCAGGGATACCGTCATACACATCAATGAAATCGTAAAAGGAGATATCCTGCGGGTAAAGCCAGGAGACAAGATACCTGTAGACGGCACCATCGCTGAAGGCTCAGGCAGCGTTGATGAGTCCATGATCACCGGCGAGCCAATTCCCGTTACCAAGCAACAGGGCGATAAGGTGAGTGCAGGAACGATCAACGGCACAAAAACATTCCTGATGTCTGCCGAGAGGGTCGGCGAAGAGACCTTGCTGGCGCAGATCATCGAAATGGTCAATTCGGCAAGCCGCTCGCGCGCGCCGATCCAGAAGCTTGCTGATAAGGTATCGGGCTATTTTGTGCCTGCTGTAATAGCAATAGCTGTCATTACATTTGCGGTCTGGGCCCTATACGGCCCGCAGCCTGCTTATATTTTTGCATTTGCCAATGCGCTTGCAGTACTGATAATTGCCTGCCCCTGCGCACTGGGGCTGGCGACACCTATGTCAATAATGGTAGGTGTGGGCAAGGGAGCCCAGCAAGGGGTGCTCATAAAAAATGCTGAAGCTATTGAAAAAATGGCAAAGCTTGATGTGCTCATTACCGATAAGACAGGCACCATTACCGAAGGCAAGCCTTCAGTGGAAAGCGTTGTGCCGATAGATGGAATACAGGAAAGTGAGATCATAACATTAATCAGCTCACTGAACCAGTACAGCGAGCATCCGCTGGCTAAGGCGGTCCTGGATTTTGCCAAAATCAAAGGCATTGCACCTGAAAAGGCTGAAGATTTCGAAGCTGTTACAGGCAAAGGCGTTACCGGGGTAGTAGCAGGGCAAAAGGCTGCACTGGGCAATAAGGGGCTTATGGAATCTGTAGGGGCTGCAATCCCGGCTGCCCTTGCTGATGAGGTATCCCTTGAACAGGCAAAAGGAAAGACGGTGTCCTACCTCAGCCGCGGCAAAAGCATCATTGGCTATATTACGATCAGCGATGCTATTAAGGCGACAAGCGCGGATGCCATCAAAGCCCTTCAGGCCAAAGGTATTGACGTTATAATGCTTACGGGGGATAACGCAGCGACTGCCAAAGCGGTAGCTGCGCAATTGGGGCTACAGCATTTCAGGGCAGAGGCCCTGCCACAGGATAAGCTGGAGGAGATAAAAAAATTGCAGTCGCAGGGCAAAGTGGTTGCCATGGCAGGGGACGGTATCAATGATGCGCCGGCCCTGGCACAGGCTGATATTGGTATTGCAATGGGCACAGGCACAGATGTGGCCATAGAAAGTGCAGGGGTTACCCTTCTGAAGGGTGACCTGCAGGGTATCGTCAAGGCCGTGGACCTGAGCCATAAGGTAATGGCCAACATCCGACAGAACCTCTTCCTGGCCTTCATATATAATATTATCGGCATACCGGTAGCCGCAGGGGTGCTGTATCCCTCATTCGGCATCCTGCTCTCACCGATGATAGCGGCAGGGGCCATGAGCCTTAGCTCTGTTTCTGTTATACTTAATTCCCTAAGAATAAGGAATATTTAAAAGATACGATTATGAAAAAACACCTAAAACATCGTATACTGGCACTTCTGCTGTCCTTTATCCCTGAATTGGTGCAGGCGCAGCATTCCGGCCATACAGCGCCAAAAACTACTGAAGCATCAAAAGCCACTGCGGCCACCTACACCTGCCCGATGCATCCTGAGGTGCATTCGGCTAAGCCGGGCAAATGCCCTAAATGCGGTATGGCCCTGGTAAAAGAAAAAGCAAAGCCAGCAAAAAAGAAAGCGGCCCAAAAGACGACTCCCGCAAAAAAAGAGCAGGTAAAGAAAGAGCCAAACACAACAGCTAACGAAATACAGCATCAGAGCCACGCGCAGGAGTCGGTGCCCGCCGCAACGCCTGCGCCTAAAAGCGCGCCAAAGACCAGGGCAAAGGCGGTGCGTTACGACTTATATATAACCGATACTATTGTAAATTATACAGGCAAGGCCGTGGAAGGAATTGCCATCAACGGCACCATCCCGGGGCCTGAGCTCCATTTCACTGAAGGGGATACCGCAGTGATCTATGTCCATAACAAGATGCACCATGAGACCTCCGTGCATTGGCACGGGCTGCTGCTTCCTAATGAGCAGGACGGCGTCCCGTACCTTACTACAGCACCTATCAAGGCCATGTCGACCCATATATTTACTTTCCCGCTGATACAGTCAGGTACCTATTGGTATCATTCCCATACGATGCTCCAGGAACAGGTGGGCATGTACGGGGCTTTTATCATCCATAAAAGGGATGTGCCGCCCGCCCCGGAATATACTGTCCTTATAAGTGACTGGACCGACCAGGACCCCCACGATATTGAGCGCTCCCTGCACAAGGCAAATGATTGGTATGGCATCCAGAAAGGCGCTACCCAAAACTATCTTGAAGCCGCAAAGGAGGGCAAGCTGGGCACAAAGTTTACCAACGAGTGGAAGCGGATGCATGCGATGGATGTAAGCGATGTCTACTACGAAAGGTTCCTGATAAACGGGAAGAGTGAAGACCACGCCCCGCAATTCAATGCAGGTGATAAAGTCCGGCTCCGGGTCATTAATGGTGGTGCTTCATCATATTTCTGGCTTACCTATTCGGTGGGGAAGATTACCGTTATTGCCAGCGATGGCGAGGAGGTCGAGCCTGTTGAGGTAGACAGGCTTATTGTAGGCACATCAGAGACCTACGACGTAATAGTGACTATCCCTGACGACGAACGGGCTTTTGAATTTGTCGCTACTGCCGAAGACAGGACCGGGCAGGCCTCGCTCTGGCTTGGGCAGGGCATCAAGCAGCTCGAGCAGCCACTGGGGCGCCTGAACTACTTTGAAGGCATGAAAATGATGAACGACATGATGACGGTAGGCGGCCAGATGAAGGATATGGGTATGGATATGAGCCTGCAGACCATGGACATGAACGCGGTGATGTACCCTGAGATAACTGGCGAATCAGCAGATGCGGGGGCTATGGATATGGGAATGGACGCAGGTATGGACCACAGTGCCCATAGCGGCGCAGGCAGTGAAATCGTCACGCTGAACTACAATATGCTCAAATCGCCGAAAAAAACAACGTTGCCGGAGGGTCCGGTACGAACCATCCATTTCGAGCTGACGGGCAATATGAACCGCTATGTATGGACCATTGATGATAAAGTCGTTTCAGAGACAGACAAGATACTGATTAAAAAAGGGGAGAATATCCGCATCGTAATGACCAATAACTCCATGATGCGCCACCCGATGCACCTGCATGGGCATTACTTCAGGGTGGTAAACCAGCATGGTGATTATTCTCCATTAAAGAATGTTATCGATGTTATGCCGATGGAAACTGATACCATCGAATTCCACGCCGATGCAAAATACGGCGACTGGTTTTTCCACTGCCACATCCTTTACCATATGATGTCCGGGATGGGAAGGATCTTTACCTACGAGGATTCGCCCCCTAACCCACAGCTACCCGATCAGGAGGAAGCATTGGGGAAAGTATACGCTGATGACAGGCGCTACTATTTTTCAGCGGATATAGGCCTGGAGAGCAACGGCAGCGATGGCGAGCTTCGCCTTGACGGCACCCGCAATTTTGCGGACCTGGAATGGAGGCTCGGTTACAACAATGAAGCAGGTTATGAGACTGAGGCGCACATAGGGCGGTATCTCGACAAGATGCAATTCCTTTCCGCTTATATAGGTTTTGATTTCAGATACCATGATGCCAGCGATGCCGAGAAAAACCTCTTCGGGCAGATCAACACGCAGGACCAAAGGGCAGTAGCGTGCCTGGGATTAATATATGTGCTGCCGTGGTTTGTAGAAAGCGATTTGAGGGTCGACCATGAAGGCAGGGTTAGGCTTCAGTTCACAAGGGATGATATCCCGGTCACCTCGAGGCTCAGGCTGTGGGGGATGTGGAATACCGATTACGAGTATAGCGTTGGAAGCAGGTACATCCTGACCAAATTCTGGTCACTGTCAGCACACTACGACAGTGATATGGGTCTTGGTGGCGGCCTTGCATTCACCTATTAAAAAGTATTAATTTTAAATTTTATATACTATGTCACATCAAAGATTTATGGACTGTATCAGAGCCTGCCTGGCCTGTGCGGTCGCGTGCAATCATTGCGCAACAGAGTGTTTAAGTGAAGACCAGGTGAAGCATCTCGCTAGGTGCATCAAACTGGATCTGGAGTGTGCGGCTATCTGCAGGGCGGCTGCGGAGATGATGAGCCTGGGAAGTGATTACCGCATTGAGCTTTGCCGCTTATGTGCTGAGGTGTGCAATGCATGTGCAGAGGAATGCGAAAAACATGCTGCTATGGGGATGGAGCATTGCGCGCAATGCGCAGAAGCCTGCAGGGCATGCGCCGATGCGTGCAACAATATGATTACAAACAACTAAACCGACAATTATGAAAAGGACAATCGTATTAGTAACAGCCGCTGCCCTGTCATTCATGGTTTCATGTTCCGATGATGACAGCGCAGCCAATGATGGGGTGCAATTACAGGCCCATGATGACAACAAGATGATGGACACCATGCATGGCATGATGGATGCAATGGCAGCCATGGAAATGACCCATTACCCGGATGTGGATTTTGCCGCAATGATGATCATGCACCATCAAGGCGCGATCGCTATGGCTAACCTGGAGCTGCAGGAAGGCAGCAATGCAGCGATGAAGTCCATGGCGCAGGCTATAATTACCGAACAGCAGCAGGAGATACAGGAGCTTCAGGCTATCCTTTCGGAGCTAGCGGTTGATGATATGGATATGGAATTTATGGAGGAACAGATGATGGGGATGGATAAAATGGACGCTATGGCTGACCAGCAGATGATCACCGGTGATATTGACAATGATTTTGCCAGCCTTATGATCATCCACCACCAGGCTGCGATAGACAGCGCATCATCCTACCTTCACCATGGGAACAACACTGAATTAATGGCAATGGCTACTGCTATTGTCGAGATGCAGTCACAGGAGATAATCGAAATGAGCAATTGGCTTATTGCTAATAAAAGGTAACAATTGGGACTGTATCGGACCACCTGTGCATCATTGCACCTGAACGAAAAAGCCCCTGCACAGCAGGGGCTTTTCACTATAACCTATTTTTTATTTATGCTGAGCCAGCCAATTTTGCAGTTCCTCAATTTCTTTTTGCTGGTCTGAAATCATCTTCTGCGCCATCTGTTTAAATTTCGTATCTTTTGCATACTGCTGTATTGTCTTGCCCATCTTAATGCCATCCTGATGGTGCTTGATCATCATCGTTGCAAATGACTTGTCTACCGAACCCGCATCCATCTCCGGCATTTTCATCATAGCCTGCATGTTATCCATCATGGCCTTGCCTAATCCACTATCATGGTTCATAGGGTCATAGTCCTTTGCCTTGTCATCGTAACCGTCAAGCATCTTGTCGATTTGGTCTACTTCTTTTTGCTGCGCGTCCTTTATCTTCTGTGCCATCTCTTTGAGCTGTGCATCCATACCGGAATCCAGCTGCGTTTGCGACATTGCTATTGCGCCCTTGTGGTGTTCCCTTAGTTCGGCGGCAAGGTCGTAGTCGGCAATTCCCTTTTTCTCCAAGGCGTGAACCTTATCCATCATTTCATTCATGGCAGCCATCAGATCACGGGTCTCCTCTGCGCCTGCTGTTGCATCAGAAGTGGCTTGTTGTAAAGTGTGAGTAACGGTACCTTTATTCTCGGCCTCTTCTGCCGTATTGTTTTTGCAGCCGGTGAACAGCACCGCCCCAGCAATTGCTATAGATACCAAAATTTTATTTTTCATAATAGAAGCGG
>NZ_JAGQBV010000073.1:0-8213 GCF_024345815.1 Cyanobium sp. HWJ4-Hawea
ATATCTATTAATTGGCTGCAAAACGCCACGCCCGCCTCCACCAGGGCCAGCCGGGCCACCATCGAGTAATAGGAAGGTGCCGCGTGCAGCAGCACAAGCTCTTGATCGCCCATCGACCAATCATCGCAGGGCAGCGGCAAAATGAAAGCCAATCGAGGCGGGTTCCATGGGGAGTGACGGGAACCAGCCAAGCCTGCACATCCTGATCACCGGCGCCAGCTCCGGGATCGGCTTCGAAGCGGCAAGCCAGTTGCTAGCAGCTGGCCATCAACTAACCCTGCCCTGCCGGGATGGGGCCACGGCCACTGGGCTGCGCAACCGCCTAGGCCTGCGCCAGGGCCTGGAAAGCCAGATCCAAACGCCGATCTGCGATCTGGCGGATCTGGGCAGTGTCCTGGAGTTCGGCCAATCCTTGCTCCAGGCAGGCAAACCCATTGACAGCCTGGTGCTCAACGCAGGCCTGCAATACAGCGGCGCCGCCGAGCCGCGATGGTCGGCCCAGGGCTTTGAGCTGACGATCGCCGTAAACCATCTGGCCCACCAGGTGCTGCTGCAGCAGCTTTTGCCCCTGCTGAAGCAGGCCAGCAAGCCGCGGCTGGTGGTTACGGGCTCGGAGGTGCACGACCCCAGCACCCCTGGCGGCAAGGTCGGCCAGGCTGCCGGGCTTGGGGATTTAGCCGGGCTGCGCCAGGGCCCGGGGGCGCCGATGCTCGATGGGATCAGCCGCTTCAATGCCGAAAAGGCCTACAAGGACAGCAAGCTCTGCAACCTGCTGATGGCCCAGGAGCTGGAACGCAGACAAAGGGGACAAATCCAGGTGCTGGCCTGGAGCCCGGGGCTGGTGATCCCCCGCCAAGGCGGCGGCTTCTTTCGCTACAGCCGCAGCCACAACCCCTTGGGCCAAGCCCTCTTTGCCCTTGCGGCAAGAGACCTGCTGCGGGTCTGCGAAACACCCCAAAAAGCGGGGACACTGCTGGCGGGGCTGGCCAGCAATTTCCCAAACCACCAGCCTGGCTTTGGCTACTGGAGCAACAGGGTGCTGGGCCCCGGCAGGCTGGAATTTGGGCCATCCGAGCCCAGTGCTGAGGCCAAATCCGAAGCACTAGCCCGTGAGCTATGGGACCTCAGTGAGCGCTGGGGAAGGAGCTAGGCCAAATCTGCGCGAACCAACATCACAGCAACGGTGAAGCAACGGCGCAGAGATGAAGCCGCTAAGGTAATTGAATGAATAATATAGTTGGCAAAATATCAAGTTTTAAGCGACAAATCGATGCCTCCATAGTACGTAGGCATTAGATGACCGTAAGCGTAATAACCCCCACCAGGCTCCTGCCAGATCGCCTGGAGATGCTGGAGGAGCTAAATCAAAGCCTCAAAAATAATGACTGCGATATTGAGCACGTAATAGTTGTAGACGGAACAAAACAGGAGTTCCTGCCCATAGATTTCTGTAAGTCTGCTACCATAATTTATACAGAACGCCCCGTGGGCCAGGCGGCAGCGCGAAACCTAGGGCTTGCCGTGGCAAAGGGCCGCTGGATTACCAGTGCAGACGACGACGACTGGCTCCACCCCCATTCAATAGACAAACGCCTTGAAGCAATCAATTGCAACCATGGCGCACTATGGGCGGCGGGTTATTGCACCGATGACCACAAGCTGGATCCCGCAATAGTGGCCCCTGGCCCCAGTGCGGCTGGGGATATCTGGCGGGCCTGGCCCAGCCCAAGCGACAGCATTCCCCTCGGCCCGACCACCCTGCTGGTGGAGGCAAATTTGCTTAAAAAAGCTGGTGGCTGGATGGGGCTCCCCCAGGCAGAAGACATTGGCATGATGATGGCAGTTACATCAATGGCGCCAGGCGTAGTAATTGGGTCCTACGTTTATCACATCCGCCTCCATGGCGGCCAGATGACCAAAACTAAATGGTTCAATGATCTGGAGCTACTGTCACGAAAATCCGCCTGGGAAAGGGGCGAACAGATCCTTGCTCGCACGCAAATTCATATCCAACAGGAAGCCCTAGATCTGCTGGTACTGGCAGGCTGAGAGCTCAAAACAACAAACGTGGACTTTTAGAAAAAGTCATACGGAAAATTCCTGCAATGTGACAGAGAACCAAGAGCCACATTCCTAGCCCCTCACTACATAGCGCCAACTACAATGGAAATCTTTAAGGGACTGAAGGATTGAAGGGGCAGCATTTAAAAAAGGTAAGGCATCTAACGCCCGCACTCTTGGCGATAGGCAGCCTGATCACTGGGATTAATGAAAGCAGCCTCGCCAACCCAATACCAGCATCAATACCTGTTGTAGTCGATGGCATTAGCTACAACATCCAGCTAGTGCAGGGCTTCCCAAGCGATCCAGCCCTCCTTTCACGCATCAGGGTATCTCCATGGATCGGCACCCATGACGACTCGACAGAAGCACGCAAGTTCTCAGCTGCTCTTAATCCACCAGGGACCAGCTACCTATTTGGCACGACCTATGGCTGCAGCAATAGCCTCTACACCGAAACAAGGTATGGGATATGGTGCCCATTCTTTGTAAATAACTATTCACCATACAATGATACGATAAATATAACTTCAAGTCCGGTCAGTATTGACAGTGGAGACTCACCCGTCCAAGCACCATATACTCCCTTTATAAATTACTTGCTAAACGCTTATGGCTACTACGCCGTAGCTGCGTCGCCAATTATTGCAAGGGGTAACGTAGCAGGGGGTAGCGGCCTTAACCTGTCATCGAACCTTTTGATAACACCTGAGATACTAACTCCTGTATTTGCAGGGGGAACACTTACGGTCGACAAAAGCTACACATCCATTACTCAGAACTTCGCGCTTAACGACTCGGCAACCAACAAAATTGATTCAAATGGCAATGCAAGTATATTCAGCGGTGTTTTCAGCGACTTAAATGTTGGGACCCCGGGCAACATTACCTTTAGCGACAGCAGCGGCACAGGTGCGACTACAACGTTAACGGCTAGCAATATCTATAGCGGTTTCACAGATATAGCTTCCGGCCGCCTACTAGCCGGCGCGAACGAAGTAATTCCAAATCAATCAGCAGTCTCGATTCAACCTGGGGCAACACTTGACCTAACAGGAAGAAATGAAACCGTTGGCTCCATAGAAGGTGGTGGAAGCATTGAATTGAATAGTGGCACAGGCGTAGGCTCACTGATTGTTGGCCAAAACTATCGAACTACCACGTTTACCGGCGTAATCGGTGGTGTCAACGGCACATTGACTAAAATTGGATCTGGAAAACTAACATTAAGTGGCCAAAGCACATACACCGGCAACACCGAGATTAATGCAGGAGTACTTGAGATAAACGGTACGATTCAATCGAATACAACTGTTAAAACCCAGGGAGTACTAGGCGGTATCGGCACAATATCTGGCTCTGTCCAGAACCTCGGTATTGTTTCACCAGGTAAGAGCGGGGTGAGTGGAGGCGAGATAGGAACATTAATTGTTGATGGCAACTACGAGCAAACTCCTAGCGGTACATTACTAATTGAAGTCAACGGAACAAGTAGCGATCAATTAAAGCTTACCGGCGCCAATCGAACTATTCTTGTCGAAGGCAATCTTGATATCGAGTCGCTGCAGGGAACATCAATCACACCAGGAATTGCCTACACAGCAATAGATGTGCCAGCTGGTACGCGGGGAGGTGAATTAGGGCTTAATACGAAGCTTGGTGTAGTTGGCAGTTCAGGTTACGACTTTCTACGAGAGACCGATCCTCGCTTTAGCTCACTGAAAGGTGCGATTAAATGCACAGGTATAAATGATCCAAACTGCACAAAGCTTCAGTTCGGGTGGGTTCAGAAACAAGCAGTAGTTGATCCAACTCCAACTCCAACACCGACTCCGGCCCAACCTGACATTCCGGTAAGCCTCCCACCAGGGCAAGCGACAATTAATACAGTAAAAGCAACTGGTGGTGGCATTACACAAGCCGCCGCTGGCAATCCCGTAACCAACGAGAAAAGGTGCGTACTTAATAGTGGAGATGCCAATGCCTGCAAAAATATAAATACACCAGGGACAGGAGTAAACGGAAGCACAAATAATAATGTCGGCATAGCAAAAGCTATTGATGCAGGAGCAAGTTCACTCCAAGGTGCGGTTCAGCAAGGAGTCACAGGTGGAGTACCAATTCCAACCACTCAGGGAACAAATTCTGGTTACACATCGTCTCAGACGGATGCGGCTCTTCTGCCAGCAGACTTTGTCAATGTACTTGGAGCTCTCTACTCACTACCCACCAGGTCTTCATTGAATCAGGCGCTTCACCAAATCAGCGCAGAGCCCTATGCATCAATGCAATCAGTGGCACTTCAAGCTATGGAACAATTCCGAAAAAATACATTGGCACTTTCATCCAATAGCAATTCAAGCCGTTTTATTATTGAAACCGATGCCTGCACACTACCGGATGGTTCATTTATTAAAATAAATAGCCAAAACCGTCCAGCAGACTGCAAGCCCAAGAAAATCAAGCAAGCAACTCGCTGGTCTCTATTAATCGATGCCGACAACAGCCAAGCATCACTAGATAGCAACAATGATCTTGCATCCTTAGACTATAATATTTTTCAGTCAACCTATGGCCTTCAATTCGATGCCTCCGAGAAGCTAAGCGTTGGAGCCGCTTTCGGCTATGGACAGGCGAATCTTTATAACTACGAATATGCCAGCACAAGCATTAATTCAAATACTTTTTCTGGAGGACTATGGGGAGTTTATCAGCCAAGTGAAACCTGGAAACTTAAGGCGCTAATCGGATATACCAACCTCCAATATCAATCGAATCGAAATATCGCTTTTGGAGACATCAACCGAGCCGCCACTGCCAACTGGTCAGGGAACGGATTCACCTCTGCGATACAGGCCGAATACGACTGGATTTTGAACAAGAGCCAAGACACCAAAAATTCCATAAGAATCAAACCAACTGCACAAATTGCCTATAGCCTTCACAACCAGGGCACTTTCCAAGAGAGTGGTGCAGACTCCCTAAATCTCACAATAAAAGGACATACCGCAGATTCACTTTTGGCTGGCCTGGGTGCCACATTGGAAACGCCAATCAAGCTGAACAAATCAAATCGAATCATTCCTCGTCTTTCAATTGCTTATCAATACGATTTTATGGGTAATAGCAATACGGAGCGGGGCCTCAGCTCTTCCTTTACACAAATACCTGCCCTTGGCTCAATCGATGTAACCGGGCAAAATAGCGGCATCAACAATGTTAGCCTTGAACTAAACATAGAATACGAAACATCCGAAGCATTCTCTCTTTACGCAGGAGTTGGTGGCAGTATTTGGAGCAATGGTCAGCAGGTAAATTATGGCGGTGGCTTACGCTGGAAATTCTAGAGGAGCCAATTCTCTAAATAAGCAGGGCTAATTCGCCCGTATCTTAAGAAACAATCAAAAAAGGATAGATGCTTGCTGAGAAGCAAACATCTATCCTTTGCTGTATCAATGCTGAAGCTACTTACTTAAACAACCCCTTCAGCAGATTGCCGATGCCGGTGCCTAGGGCATCACCAGCAGCAGCTCCAGCGTTATTACCGTTGGTGTGCATCACCGACAGTGAGTTGTTTTGCCAGCGCAGGTAGTTGGTGGTGCCTGAATCCGAACGGCTCACTGGATAGGTGTAGCCATCGGGATCTTGAATCGTTGTCCTGCCATCTGCAGTGACAAACTGATAGCTGGTTCCGTTATTAAAATTCAACACAAAACGCACCTTATCCTTATCGGTACGGGTCACAGTACGAATATCGCATGATCCCGAATAGGTCTTACTGTTTCCCTTAAACAGCGTGCAATAGCCCACCTCCTGCTTCTCCACCTTGTTACCCCCGCTGGGATAGTTGCCACCACTGGGATAGCCCCCACCGGACGGGGAACCTCCACCATTTGAGAACAGCTGCTGGCTGAGCCGGTAATCGGGTTGGCCCTTGCTCCAGCCATCACTCCAGCAGAGCCTCTGGCCCACACTGCAGGCGGCACCGTTGCTGAGCCGAAACTCCGTGGGTGCCGGACGGCCATCAAGATTGGTCAGCAGGTTTTGCTCCGCCTGGGGGCCGTAGTACTCCCGGGTAATGCCCAGTGAAAGCCCGTAGCTGTCGTAGCAGGAAGGCACGCCCCGACCCGGATCGCAAACCACTCCCGGCCGGGGGTAGTTGAGGCTCTGGGCATGGCTAGGGGGAGCGGAGGCTATCCCCGCGCAGAGCAGCGAGCTAAAGATGGCAATCTGCCCAATTTTGGAGCGAAAGGCGGAAGTGATCACAGGCCTAAAAAAAAGACAATATTGTTCTAGCGACCCAACCGGACGTTGCCTGGAATCTTTGCCTTCAGTCGCACTCCCTTGAGCATGCGCCTATTTAGGAAAGGCACCTTACGGCCATCGCCAGGCTGCTTTTTCCAAGATACTTTGGCCTGGCAAATCTGTGGCCCCAGCATCGCGCTCAAGTCTGTGGTGGCGGCAGCCCTCTACAGCTGAGAGAGCCTCAATCAATTCCAGATTGTGGGCAATCACCCAAATTTGAGTTAGCTGGGATATCTTGCCAATTTGCTGCGCCAGGGGCGTAATTAATCCTGGATGCAAACTATTTTCAGGCTCATTCAATACCAACAGGGGCGGCAGGCGCGGGCTATATAGGGCGGCCATAAGTAGTAGATAACGCATGGTGCCATCCGAAAGCTCGGAGGCATCAAGGGCCCTAAGCAAACCGGGTTGCTTCATCTGAAGCCGGAAGATGGCCGTGCTTTTGTCTACGAAAATCTCACAACCTGGGAAGGCCGCATCGATCGCCATCTGCAGTCCCTCCCAATCGCCGATCTCCTGAATAGTTCTGATTGCCGCGGGTAAATCGTGGCCATCACCGCCCAGGGCGATGCAACGGGTGGCGATGCCTGGATTGCGGGCTGGGGCGCCGGCATCGGAGCGAAACCCGTCATAGAAGCGCCAGCTCTGGATCAGGTCGCGCAACACATACACCTCAGGTGCCTCACGGGGATCGATGCCACAGTTGAACAAGCCCCCAGATGCAACACCGCTTGGGTCCACACCTGCCTGCAGGGCACCGGCCCGCTCGGTCAGCAGGGCTCTGGGATGGAAGGCAGATCCCGCCCATATCCACTCGTGCTTGATTTCGGGATCCAGGGCAAACGCCGAATGGGGGTCCTGGGGGTAGCCGAGCTCAATTGCATAGGAGAGTTCATCGGTGGCAAAACCAAGCCGTAACCGCGCTGCCTTGTGGTGGTTGCCTACGTCCTGGCCCGCCCACATCACCGCCGGCAGACCACCTTCCTGGGCCAGGGCCGTGATTAGTCGCCCCTGGGCAACGGCGGAAAGCAGGCGTAGGGAGCGGTAGAGATTTGATTTACCCGAGCCATTCAGCCCCGTGACCAGGGTGAGCTTGCCCATCGGCAGCACAAGTTGGCGCAGTGAGCGATATCCGCTCACCGCCATGTGGGTTAGCGCCATCGCCTACTCCAGCGGGCGCCATTTGTAAGTACGGCCGCAATACAGCCCCGTGGCAATAGGGCAAAGGGCAAGATCCACACCACCTGGGTAAATAAAATTGGTACGTAGATAGTCAGGGCTAGCAGCGACAAAATGCCAGCCGTAGCGGCATCGCTGCAGACCAGCTGCCACCAAGACCTACCCCTTGCCTGCCATGCAGCCGTGGCAATGGTGGGGCACCAGGCCGTCCAAAGGAGGATCCAGCGGATGCTGTCGGCGCTGGGCCTGCTGTTCCCATCGGCTCCCCCCAGCTGGGGCAACAGCCCAACCCAGAGCAAACCCACGGCCAGCTGAATCAACAGAAAAGCCCGATCAAACCTTTGCTTTTCTGGCCCTGAACTGGATTTATGGGTCACCAAGATTGGGTAAATATTGAGGGTGAAAGCCACAGCTAGCCCGGAGGCCTTTACTGGCTTCCCTGCCATTCCACTCTGGCTGAAGACCGACCAACATCCACGGAACCCTATGGAGCACCGCGCTCCATGCCGTGATTTCCACTCCAGCCAGCCAGCAACTGATTCAGTTGCCAGTTCCCTACTTGTCCCAACGCGATAGCGCCACCTCCCAGGGCGAGCGCATGTGCTTTTCATCCAGCTGCGCGATGGCCGCAGCCTTCCTCAAACCAACAACCCTGGCAGGTTCAGCAC
>NZ_JAGQBV010000074.1:0-8103 GCF_024345815.1 Cyanobium sp. HWJ4-Hawea
GCAGCGCCACCGGCATCGCCGCCAACCGCCTGCACCAGATCCTGGCGGTGCTCGAAAAGCACCTGGGCCTGCCCCTCAGCCGATTTGATTGCTACCTGGCGGTGGCCGGTGGCCTGGAGGTGGAGGAGCCGGCAGCGGATCTGGGGGTGGCCGCGGCGGTGGTGGCCAGCTACCGGGATCTCTGCCTGCCGCCAGGCACGGTGCTGGTGGGGGAATTGGGCTTGGGCGGCCAGCTGCGGGCGGTGGGCCAGCTGGAGCTGCGGCTAGGCGAGGCCGCCCGCCTGGGCTTTACCAGGGCGGTGGTTCCTAAGGGCAGCGGCATGGCCAAGGTCGCCGCCGGCATCGGCCTGCAGCTGCTGGAGGCGGGCACGGTCGCCGAAGCCCTGGTGGCGGCCCTGGGGGTTAACCCGGCCGAAGATCGGGATTGATATCAGGTTTGGTTCGCCGAGTTTTTCGCCATGCTTCACCCGGGCCGGAATCCGATGGTGAACAGTGCTTTAAACCGTGCGGTTATGCGTATGATCTAAAGAGAGCTTTCCATTGCAATGCAAATTGTCTCGGCCAACGAGCTAAAGACGGCCGGGCTTGCTGCCATTTCCCGGGCGTTGCAAAACGAGCGTGAAGCTGGTGTATCCGTGCGTGGTCACCTGCGCTATGTGGTGATGGAAGCGGTGGAGTTTCAGCGCCTACGTGATTTGGAATTAGAACTCGCCCTTTTGGAGGCCCGTGCCGAGGTGGCGGCAGGAAGGTTTGTCGAAGAATCGGCTGAAGCCCACCTGGATCGTCTTGATGCCCTGGCGGCTGAGCTGTCTTGAGCTGGAAGCTGCTATTTACCGAGAGTTACAACCGCAAAGCCTCTCGTTTCTTAAGCCGGCATCCAGATCTACGTGAAAAGTATCTCAAGACTCTCTTGCTGCTTGAGGCAAATCCCCGTCACCCCTCCTTGCGATTGCATGCCCTAAAGGGGCGATTGAGTGGGCTGCATTCCGTATCAATCAACATCAGTTACCGAATCACCCTTGAGCTCTTAATTGAGGGCCAGCTCCTGATTCCGATCGATATCGGTAGCCACGACACGGTGTACAGGGGTTGATCAGCTGGTGAAGAGCTGCGATTTTTGGCGGGGCAACCCGCTCTGCTCAGAAGTAGACATCGACGCTGCCGCGGCCGCTGGTTTTCAGCCAGTTCTGGGCCTCGATGTAGTTGTTGGGGGCTAGGCGGATCGCCTTGCCCCAGAGGTCAGCGGCCTGGTCGTAGCAGCGGTCGGCCTCATCGGCTTCGCCCTTTTCTTCAGCAATCGAGCCCAGGTGATGGTGGATCACCGCCATGTTGTTGAGGGCCTGGGGCATCTTGCTGTTGAGCTCTAGGGCGGCGCCGTATTGGTCGAGGGCCTTGTGGTGCTCACCGTTGCTGGCGTACACCAGGGCCATGTTGTAAATGATGAAGGCCCGGTCGAGGGGATCGTCTTCGAGGGTGAGGGCCTCTTGGTAGTTGTCGAGGGCTTCGGCGTATTCCCCGTCGGCCTGGGCGCTCATGCCATCCCGGTAGTAGGCGAAGGCCTCCTTGGCGCGGCGGTTGGTGGGGATGACCTTGAGGATCAGGTCGGCCATCACCGTGAAGCTCTTATCGATGAAGTTGTCGTTGCGTTGGGAGCGGGGCACCGGCCTACAAAAACTGCTTGGACACCATTCTCACCGATCTGCCTAGCCTCTGATGAGGTTAATGCTGCCGTTTTGTTCGCTTCAGAACCTCTGCTGCTCGAGATCGAGGGGATGAAGTGCGGTGGCTGCGTGCGTGCCGTGGAGCAGCGGCTGCTGGAGCAACCGGGGGTGCAGCAGGCCAGTGTCAATTTGTTGACCCGCACCGCCTGGGTGCAGCTAGATCCGGCCCTGGCCGCGGCGGACCAGGGGGCCTCCCTCGAGCCGATCCAGAAGGCATTGGCGGCCCTGGGCTTCCAGGCCAGGCTGCGGGAGGTGGGTCAGGAGATCAGCTCCCGCCGCGAGCGGCTTCAGCACCGCAATTGGTGGGAGCAGTGGCGCCAGTTGGTGGTGGCCCTGGCCCTGCTGGTGGTGTCGGTGTTGGGGCACCTGGGCCAGCTGGGCTCCATGGGTTTCCATGGTCTGGTGGCCACCGTGGCGTTGGCGGGGCCCGGCAGGCCAATCCTGGTGCGCGGTTGGCAGGGGGCCTGGGCGGGGGTGCCGAGCATGGACACCCTGGTGGGCTTGGGCTTGGCCAGTGCCTACCTGGCCAGTGGGGTGGGCCTGTTTTGGCCAGAGAGCGGCTGGCCCTGTTTTTTCAATGAGCCGGTGCTGCTGCTGGGATTTGTGCTGTTGGGGCGGTTCCTGGAGGAGCGGGCCCGCTTCCGCACAGGCCGCGCCCTGGAGGATCTCGCCTCCCTGCAGCCAGATACGGCCCAACTTTTGATGGGGGAAGGGCCGCCCCGGAGCGTGCGGGTCGGGGGCCTGCGCCCTGGTGACCGGCTGCAACTGCTGCCCGGCGATCGGGTGCCGGTGGACGGGGTGGTGCGGGCCGGGGCATCGGCGGTGGACGTGTCCGGACTCACGGGCGAACCCCTGCCGCTGCAGGCCACGGTCGACACCGAACTGGCAGCCGGCAGCCTCAACTTGGAGGCCCCCTTGGAGCTGGAGGTGAGCCGCTGCGGCAGCGATAGCGCCATCGCCCGAATCATTCGCCTGGTGGAGCAGGCCCAGGCCCGCAAGGCCCCAATCCAGCGCCTGGTTGATCGCTTGGCGGGCCAGTTCACTCTCCTGGTGTTGGGCTTGGCCCTGGTCACCTTTGTTTTTTGGTGGCAATGGGGCGCGGCCCTCTGGCCCCAGGTGCTGGGGGCCCATGCCACCACCCCCCTGGCCCTGGCGTTGCAGCTGGCGATTTCGGTGCTGGTGGTGGCCTGTCCCTGTGCGCTCGGCCTCGCCACCCCCACGGCGATCACGGTGGGCTCCGGCCAGGCGGCCCGAGCTGGGCTGCTATTTCGCGGTGGTGATGCGATTGAGGCGGCCGCCCAGGTGGGGGCGATCTTGTTCGACAAAACCGGCACCCTCACCCTGGGGCGCCCGGTGGTGATCGCCATCGAAACATTTACGCCCGGGGCAATGGCAGCTGGGCAGTTCCCATCGGCTGAACATGCCCTGCTTCAGTTGTCCGCCAGCCTCGAGGCCAGCAGCCGCCATCCCCTGGCCTATGCGCTGCTGGTGGAGGCCCAGCGGCTGGAGCTACCGCTGCTTGAAACCAGCGATTGCCGCAGCGTGGCGGGCCAGGGCGTGGAAGGCATAGTTAAGGGTGAGCACTACCGGGTGGGCAGGCTCGCCTGGGTGCAGGCCGGCCTTGATCCTTCCCTGCCAGCGCAAGCCCCAGCCCCAGCCCCAGCCGGCGACCTGGCCGATCTCCCTGGCCGCCAGCAGCGGCTCGAGGCCGATGGGGCCACGGTCCTGGCGGTGGCGAATCGCCAGGGGGTGCTGGGTTTGGTGGCGGTTCAAGACCAACCCCGCCGCGATGCGGCCCTGGTGATCCAGCAGCTCCGGGCCATGGGCCTGCAGTTGGGCCTGCTCAGTGGCGATCGCCAGCAGCCCGTGCAACAACTCGGTGCCCTGCTGGGGCTAAGGCCCGAGGAATTGGCCTGGGAGCTCAGGCCCGAGCAGAAGCTTGAGCACCTGGACCAATTCCCCCACCGGGGCACCCTGGCGATGGTGGGGGATGGCATCAACGACGCCCCCGCCCTGGCCGCCGCCGACCTCGGCATTGCCGTGGGCACGGGCACCCAGATCGCCCAGGACACCGCTGACCTGGTGGTGCTGGGGGATGGCCTGGAGGGGTTGGTCTTGGCCCTGGGGCTGGCTCGCCGCACCATGGCCAAGGTGCGCCAGAACCTCGCCTGGGCCTTTGGCTACAACCTGATTGTTTTGCCGCTGGCGGCGGGGGTGCTGTTGCCCCGCTATGGGCTGCTGCTGACGCCGTCTTTCTCGGCCCTATTGATGGCGATGAGCTCGATCACCGTGGTCGCCAATGCCCTCTTGCTCCAGGATGGCCGCCATCAGCGCGGTTAGGTCCCAGGTGCCAAGCGGCCGGTTTGTGGTGCTCGAGGGCCTTGATGGCTGCGGCAAAAGCACCCAGCTCGAGGCCCTGCAGGCCTGGCTGCCGGCCAGTGGATTGATGGCGGCAGGCAGCCGGCTGGTGGTTAGCCGCGAACCCGGTGGCACCGCATTGGGGCAGGCCCTGCGCCAGCTGCTGCTGCACCCCCCGGGCGAGGCGGCCCCCGAGCCCACTGCTGAATTGCTGCTCTATGCCGCCGACCGGGCCCAGCACGTGGAGCAAACGATCCGCCCGGCCCTGGAGCGGGGTGATTGGGTGCTCAGCGACCGCTTTGCCGGCTCCACGGCGGCCTACCAGGGCTATGGCCGGGGCCTCTCGTTGGCCCTAATTGAGCAGCTGGAGGCCATGGCAACCGGGGGCCTGACGGCCGACCTCACCCTTTGGCTGGATATTCCCCTGGCTGAATCGCTGCGGCGTCGGGGTAACCGCCAAGCGGATCGGATTGAGGCGGCGGGGGAGGCCTTCCTGCAGCGGGTGGGGGATGGCTTTGCGGCCCTGGCGGCCCAGCGCAGCTGGGCCCGGGTGGATGCCGATGCGGCCCCCGAGCTGGTCACAGCGGCCTGTTGCCAGTGCTTGCTGCAGCTGGGCCAGACCTGATGGCTGGGTCGCTGGGAGAGCTGTTTGGCGATCTGGTGGGCCAGGGCCAGGCCGTGGCGCTTTTGGAGGCCGCCTTGGATCAGCAGCGGCTGGCCCCCGCCTACCTCTTTGCCGGCCCCGAAGGGGTGGGCCGCCGCCTCGCCGCCCTGCGCTTTTTGGAGGGGATTTTGGCTGGCCCCCAGGGGGATTTGGCCGTGCGCCGCAGGCTGCAGGAGGGTAACCATCCCGACCTGCTCTGGGTGGAGCCCACCTACAGCGACAAGGGCCAGTTGATCCCCGCTTCCCAGGCCGCTGAGCAGGGGATCTCCCGGCGGGCGGCGCCCCAGCTGCGGCTGGAGCAAATCCGTGATGTGTCGCGCTTTTTATCGCGCCGGGCGGTGGAGGCCCCCGGCTGCATGGTGGTGCTGGATGGGGCAGAAGCGATGGCGGAAGCGGCCGCCAATGCCCTGCTTAAAACCCTGGAGGAGCCAGGTGAGGGCCGCCTAATCCTGATCAGTGCAGCCCCCGAACAACTACTCACCACGATTCGCTCCCGCTGCCAGCAAATCCCCTTTGGCAGGCTTTCCGTTGACCAGCTGGCCGCAGTGCTCGCTAGCCAGGTGTGCTCCGACCAACAGCCGCAAAAAGCAGATCCCAGGGAATTGATTGAGCTGGCGGCGGGCTCCCCCGGGGCCCTGTTGCGCCATCGCCAGCAGTGGCAGGCCTTGCCGGAGGGATTGGCCGACCGGCTGCGCCAGCTGGGCCAGAGCGGTGGTGCGGCCCTACCTGCCCTCGAGCTGGCCCGCGACCTCGCTGAGGCGCTAGATGGGGAGCAACAGCTGTGGCTGCTGGATTGGTGGCAGTGGGTGCTTTGGCGCCAAAACGGGTCCGCAGCAGCAACCCACCAGCTCAAGCGGCTGGAGCGGCTGCGTAGCCAGCTAAAGGCCTACGTTCAGCCCCGCCTGGCCTGGGAAGTGGCCCTGCTGGAGATTGGTTCGCCCTAGCTGGCGACGGCCTGTTCGGCCCGGGGCAATTCCAGGCAGTAGCCGGCGCCGTAGACGGTCTTGATGAAGCGGGGCTTGCGGGGGTCGGGCTCCAACTTGGTGCGCAGGTGGCGCACGTGCACCCGGATCGTCTCGATGTCGTCGTCGGGCTCGTAGCCCCACACCTCCTTGAGGATCAAGGAGGGAGACACGGTTTGGCCGTGGCGCTGCATCAGGCAGTGCAGCAGTTCAAACTCCAGGTGGGTGAGGCGCACCGGCTCGTCGAACCAAATCGCTTCAAACCGCTCGGGCACGAGGGTGAGGCAGCTGTAGCTGAGGATTTCGCTGTGCTTAGTGGAGAGCGGTGCCCGGTCGCTGCGGCGCAGCAGGGCCTTAACCCGCACCATCAACTCCTCCAGGTCAAAGGGTTTGGTGAGGTAGTCGTCGGCGCCGGAATTGAAGCCGCTCACCTTGTCCTTGGTGCCGCCTAGGGCGGTGATCATCAGGATCGGGATCTTGGCGGTGCGCTCTTCGCGGCGCAGGCGTTGGCAGAGGGTGAGCCCATCCACCTTGGGCAGCATCAGGTCGAGCAGGATCAGGTCGGGGCTGTACTGCAGGGCCAGGGCCTGGCCCTTGATGCCGTCATCGGCCCGCTGCACATCGAAGCCACCGTGCTCGAGGTGGCCAGCCACCAGATCGCGCATGTCGCTGTCGTCTTCGATCAGCAGGATTGAGGGCTTCATGGCAAAGGGCTCGAAGTAGGGCGTTGGGGGAGACGAGCTCTGAAAAACAACCGCCAGTGCAGCAAATCGGTTGCACTTTGGTGGCTTGATTCTCGCGGTTTTTTGCGCCATCTGGCAGCCATCGATGGGTCAAAGGCCTTGCTGCGCCACTGGCGGCCCCGGATTGGCGGAGCGACTGGCCGGTAAATCAGGAAGCAAGCCTGTGGCGGTGAGCGTTTTTCCGTATCTCCTTTGCCGCGAAGGGCGGCCGTTCTTTAGGTTTTCTTTGCAGTTGTTTGTTGTGATGCCAGCAAAAAGCCGCCCCTGGTGAGGCGGCTTGGTGGGCCCTACTGGGGCGTGTGTTTAAAAACTCCCCGGGCGGGATTCGAACCTGCGACCAATCGATTAACAGTCGACCGCTCTACCACTGAGCTACCGAGGAATGAAGCTCCTGGAGATGAAGCTGCCGGCCATCCGGCTGCAAGAACCTACCTCTCGACCCTGCCGCCCTGCAAGGGGGTGGCCAGTTGCTGCGCCAGCTCTGCGCCGTTTTGCCAGGGCCCGATGCGGCCGTGCTCCATCAGGGCCGCGCCATCGCAGCGCCGCAGCTCCTCGAGCCGATGGGTGATCCATAGGGCCGTGATGGCTGGTTGGCTGTGCTGGGGGCCGGGATGGCTGAGCTGGTAGATCAGCTCAAGGGCCTCCCTTTGGCTTTGGGGATCCAGCAGGGCCGTGGGTTCATCGAGGAGCAGCAGCCCCGCTTCACTGGCCAGGGCCCCGGCGATAGCGAGCCGTTGCTTCTGGCCGCCACTGAGGGTGTGGATTGGCCGCTGCTGGAAGCCCGCCAGCCCAACCCGTTGCAGGGCCTGCTCCAGGCGCTTTTTGCGCTCGCTGGCCCCAAGCCCCCCGGGCAGGCTGAGCAGTAGCTCACTGCTGCAACTGGGCAGGAGTAATTGGTGGTCAGGGTTTTGGAACACCAGGGCCGGCTTGAGCGGGGTGCTGATTTGGCCGGTTTTGGCCTCCAGCAGCCCGGCAATAAGGCGCAGCAGGGTGCTTTTGCCGCTGCCGTTGGTGCCCACCAGCATCCAGAGGCCCGGGCGGGGGATCTCTAGCTGGCACTGGCTCAGAGCCGATTGGCCGTTGGGCCAGCTGTAGCTGAGCCGCTCAATCCTTAGGGGGGTGGTTTGTGCTGCGGAGCCCACCTAGTTGTCGAGGCTGAAACCCGGGCGCTTGCTGCCGGAGGCCATCGCCGATTTTTCGTAGATCTGCACCGCCACCACTTCGCTAGTGAGCAGGCAGATTTGCTTGCTTTCTTCCTTCTCGCAGGAGAGCTCCAGCAGCATCGGGCTGGCGCTCTCTAGGGCCTGTTTGACCGTGGCATAGAGGGCTTGGGCATCGCTGAGCTCCTTGCGCTGCACCGCAACGGGCATGGGGCTGAGCTTTAGCGAGAGCTCTACGACAAACATGACAACTGGGAAAGGGCTTGCTGGGGCCACTTTGGCGCCTAGGAGCCACGGCTGGCGGCCATGCCCCTTACGATCCCCCATGTAACGCTTCATGAAGCTGCTCTCTCATGACAATTGCCCTTGGGCGCCAGCCAGCAGCACGGGGATGGTTCGACATCCTTGATGACTGGCTTAAGCGCGACCGCTTCGTATTTGTGGGCTGGTCTGGCCTGCTTCTTTTCCCAACTGCCTACTTGGCATTGGGTGGAT
>NZ_JAGQBV010000075.1:0-7945 GCF_024345815.1 Cyanobium sp. HWJ4-Hawea
AATTGCTTGACCAGGGTGTTCTCTGCGACCCGATATTGGGGATCCTTGCGGGTGCCCAGGTCCTCCAGCTTCATCCGCTGGGCTTCCTGATCGGTGAGCTTGGCATTCACATCTGGGGCGATGCCGTGTTTGTGGATGTCACGCCCACTGGGGGTTAGGTATTTGGCGATGGTCACGGTCATGCCGGAGCCGTCGGAGAGCCCCCGCACCGATTGCACCAAACCCTTGCCGAAGGTTTTCTGGCCCACCAGCAGGGCCCGGTGGTTGTCCTGAAGGGCTCCAGAGAGAATTTCACTGGCGCTGGCCGATCCCTCATTCACCAGGATCACCATCGGCTTGGTGGTGAGGGCCCGGCCCGTGGCCCGCTTCACATCCTGGATGCCATCGCGGGTTTTGGTGGAAACGATCGTGCCCTCGTTGAGCCACTGGCGGGCGATCTCCACGCTTGCTCCCAGCAGGCCACCGGGGTTACTGCGCAGATCGAGCACATAGCCCTGGGCCCCTTTTGCCTCCAGGTCTTGGAGGGCCAGGCGCATGTCCTTGGCGGCAGTTGCCGTGAACTGCTTAAGCCGGATATAGCCCACCTTGCTCCCTTCGGTGCCGGTGTTGATCTGGTGCTCCACCGCGTGCAACTCAATGCGCTGGCGGGTGAGGGGCACCTCGAGCAATTGACCCTTGCGCCTGAGGGTGAGGGTCACGGTGGTGCCGGCCTGGCCGCGAATCAACTTGACCGCGTCCTCGGTGCCCATGCCCTTGGTGCTCTTGCCATCAATGGCTGTGATCACATCCTTGGGCTGGACCCCCGCCTTAGAAGCTGGCGATCCATCTATCGGGGAGATCACCACTAGGTTTTTAGTCTCCTTATCCAGGCTCAACTGGATGCCCACCCCGGAAAGCTCCCCGGAGGTGTCGATCTGCATCTCCTTGAATTCCCTGGGATCCAGGAAACGGGTGTAGGGGTCATCGAGGCTGGCAAGCATGCCCCGGATAGCCTCGTAGGCCTCCTTGGGGGTGCCGTAGTTCTTGGTGAGCACATCGCGGCGCAATTTGCGCCACTGTTCCGGCGTGTACTTGCCGTTGATATCCAGGTAATCGCGGAAAACTATCTGCCAGGTCTGGTCGATTACCTCCTTGGGGCTATCGCTAATCAGGGCAGCTCCGCTGGGGGCCAGCAGGGGAGGTATCGCCACCGCAGCCATGGCACTGACAGTGCCCACACCCACCAAAACCAGCAGCCTGCTGCGTCCACTGGCCATGCGGTGAGCCCCCAAGCTCTTGTACTCAACTCACGCTAGCGACCTAGGGATCAAACCAACGGCCGTCTTCCTTAATCAGGGCAATTAGGGCCTCAACGCCCTCGGCCTCGGGCACCCGCCGGATCTCATCGCGACCGCGATAGAGGGAAATGGTGCCGGGGGTTTTGCCCACATAGCCGTAATCGGCGTCGGCCATCTCGCCTGGTCCATTGACAATGCAGCCCATCACGGCGATGTCTAGGCCCGTTAGGTGGGCCGTGGCGTTGCGCACCACATGCAGCACCTCCTCGAGGTTGAAGAGGGTGCGGCCGCAGCTGGGGCAGGCCACGTATTCCACCATCGTCTTGCGCAGCCCTAGGGCCTGCAGAATCGAGTAGCAGACAGGTATTTCCTTCTCCGGTGCCTCGGTGAGGGATACCCGGATCGTGTCGCCCAGGCCATCGGCCAGCAGGGTGGCAATACCTGCGGTGCTTTTTATACGGCCGTAATCGCCATCGCCGGCTTCGGTTACCCCCAGGTGGAGGGGGTAATTGAAACCCTCGGCATCCATGCGATGGGCCATCAGGCGATAGGCCGAAAGCATCACTGGCGCCCGGGAAGCCTTCATCGAAACCACGATGTTGTGGAAGTCGAGCCGATCGCAGATGCGAATGAATTCCAGGGCCGACTCCACCATTCCTGCCGGGGTGTCCCCGTAGGCAAACAACATCCGCTCCGCCAGGGAGCCATGGTTCACGCCAATGCGCAGGGCCTTGTCCTGGGCCTTGAGCAGGCTGACCAGGGGTTCGAAGGTGGCGGCGATCCGCTCGCCAATCTCAGCGATTTCCTCCTCGGAGAAGGAGGTGCGGTTTGGATCTGGCTTATCGAAGACAAAAAGCCCCGGATTGATCCGCACCTTGTCGACGTGCTGGGCCACCTCCAGGGCAATCTTCATGCCGTTGTGGTGCACGTCGGCCACCAGGGGCACCGGCTGGTAGGTGTCTTCCAGCTTTTGGCGAATCTCCTTTACCGCCTTGGCATGGGCCAGGCTCGGCACGGTGAGGCGCACGATCTCGCAGCCAGCCTCATGCAGGCGGCGGATTCCGGCCGTTGCACCCTCGATGTCGAGGGTGTCCTCGTTGATCATCGACTGCACAACCACCGGGTGGTCGCTGCCAATCCAGACACTTCCCACCCGCACATTGCGGGTTTGGCGGCGATGGATGACCGTGTCGAAGCGGGGATCGTTCTCCCAATCCATGCTGCCGCCCATCACTAAGACACCAGTTGCTGGCGCAAGCCTGTCACAAAGGGGCTGGCTACTGACTAATTCGCCTGGCAAGCCTGGCCAGATCGCCAACCGTTAGCGAACGGGGTTTCCCCTCGAGCCTTGATGGATTGCGCAATAGATAGGAGGGATGGAAAAGGGGCATTAGGGCCCTACCTCCCAGCAGCGGGCCCTCCCCTGCCAGCCATTGGCCCCGCAACTGGCTAATCCCCGCCTTAGTGCCCAGCACCGCCGATAGGGCGGTGGCACCAACCAGGCCAATTACGGCAGGATTCACGAGGTTGATCTGCTGCTCGAGCCAGGGCCTGCAGGCCTCCAGCTCGGCGGGTTTCGGTTTGCGGTTTTCGGGCGGGCGGCACTTGAGCCCATTGCAGATGTAGAGGTCGTGGTCGCGATCAAGGCCCACTTCGGCCAGCAACTGATCCAGCAGCAGACCCGAACGCCCCACGAACGGCAGGCCCGTGGCATCCTCCTCGGCCCCGGGGGCCTCGCCAATCAGCATCAGCCGGGCCTTGGGATTACCCCGGCCCACCACCACCTGCTGGCGGCTGGCCGAAAGGGAGCATTGCTGACATTCGCCGCAGGCAAGGGTCAGCGCTCCAAGATCGGGCAGCCAATGGTTGGGCAGCAGAGGGGAGGTGCTGGTCATGCCTTCAGGATGGGGCAGGATGGGGGTATTACAGCTGCCGCGCCGGCCGTAGCCGGGCCTTGGAATCGCCGATGCAGGATCGGGCACTGCTTTCCCCAAGGGCCCAGGCGCTGCAGCCCTCGCTGACGCTGGCCATCGCCGCCAAGGCCAAGCAGCTGCGCGCGGATGGCCGCGACATCTGCAGCCTGAGCGCAGGCGAACCGGATTTCGAAACCCCCGCCTTTATCCGTGCCGCAGCGGCCCAGGCCCTGGAAGAGGGCCAAACCCGATACGGACCAGCCGCTGGGGAGCCGGCCCTGCGCGAAGCGATTGCCGCCAAGCTCAGCCAGGAGAACCAGGTGGCCACCAAGGCCGCCGAGGTGCTGGTCACCAATGGGGGCAAGCAGGCCCTGTTCAACCTTTTTCAGGTGATCCTGGCCCCGGGCGATGAGGTGTTGCTGCCCTCCCCCTATTGGCTGAGCTACCCGGAAATTGCCCAGCTGGCCGGAGCCTCGCTCAAATTGCTGCCCAGCGATGCCGACCAGGGCTTCCGACTTAGGCCCGAGCAGCTGGAAGCGGCGATCACCCCTGCCAGTCGGCTGCTGGTGCTCAACAGCCCCTCCAACCCCACCGGCATGGTCTTGGGCCGGCCGGAGCTGGAAGCCCTAGCTGCGGTATTGCGCCGCCACCCCCAGGTGTTGGTGGTGTGCGACGAGATCTACGAATTCCTGCTGGCCCCTGGCCACAGCCACCACAGCTTTGCGGCGGTGGCCCCCGACCTGGCGGATCGGATTTTCACGGTGAATGGTTTTGCCAAGGGCTGGGCGATGACCGGCTGGCGGATTGGTTGGCTGGCCGGCAACAGGGAAGTGATCGCTGCGGCCACGGCCCTACAGAGCCAAAGCACCAGCAATGTCTGCACCTTTGCCCAATACGGAGCCCTGGCCGCCATCACCGGCTCCAGG
The DNA here is from genome assembly GCF_024345815.1 of Cyanobium sp. HWJ4-Hawea. Lineage (NCBI taxonomy): Bacteria > Bacillati > Cyanobacteriota > Cyanophyceae > Synechococcales > Prochlorococcaceae > Cyanobium > Cyanobium sp. HWJ4-Hawea. The sequence continues at coordinate 4,117 of NZ_JAGQBV010000075.1, forward strand.
GATTGCGTGCGGCAGATGGCCGCCGAATTCAACGGCCGTAGGGCCCTGCTCTCCGAGCGATTGATGGCGATTAGGGGCCTGAAGCTGCTGGCGCCGGAGGGGGCCTTTTATGCCTTCCCAGATGTGGGCGAATACGGGCTCGATTCGATGACCCTCTGCAATCGCCTGCTCGATGAGGTGGGCTTGGCAGTGGTGCCGGGGGTGGCATTTGGCGACGACCGCTGCATTCGCCTCTCCTGTGCCGTTTCACCTGCGACGATCAACGACGGCCTAGATCGCCTCGAGCGCTTTCTGGCCGGCCTCTGATCCCAGCTGTTTAGTACCCCCCTAATGAATCGTTTACCCCTGCCCAGCTGGCACCTGGGCCGCGCCATCCTCAGCGCCACCGCAGTAGGTGTTGCCCTGGCAACGGCCCCGGCCCTGCTGCCCCCTTCCCCCCAAGCCCTGGGGATCAGCCCCGCGGCAGCAGAGGTACAGAAACCGGTGTTGCGCATTGGCGCAATTCCTGATCAAAACCCAGAAAAGCTGAACCGGCTCTACGGGCTTGTGGCAAATGAATTGGGCCAGCAACTCGGCGTGGCTGTCCAGTACGTGCCCGTGACCGACTACGCCGCTGCCGTGAGTGCCTTCCGCACCGGCCAGCTTGATCTGGTGTGGTTTGGCGGCCTGACCGGCGTGCAGGCAAAACTGCAAAAACCCGGGGCCAAGATGGTCGCCCAGCGGGATATTGATGCCCAGTTTTATTCGGTCTTTATCGCCAATAGCGGCAGTGGCCTAAAGCCGATTAATTCGGTGAAAGGGCTGGTTGAACTGAAGGGAAAACGCTTCACCTTTGGCTCGGAAAGTTCGACCTCAGGGCGGCTGATGCCCCAATACTTTCTGATGCAGGCGGGGGTCAAATTGACTGATTTCGCCGGCGGTGCCCCCGGTTTCAGTGGCAGCCACGACACCACCATTGCCCTGGTGCAAAGCGGGGCCTATGAGGCCGGGGCAGTCAACGAACAGGTATGGAAGTCCAGCCTGCGCAGCGGCAAGGTAAATCGCAAAAAGGTGTCGGTGATCTGGCGCACCGCCCCCTACGCCGACTACCTCTGGCTGGCCCAACCCAACCTCGATAAAAGCTTCGGCAAGGGCTTCACCAACAAGCTCGCCAAGGCGATCATTAGCTGGCGATCCAGCGATCCAGAACAGAAGCAGATCCTGAATCTCTTTGGCGCCCAACAGTTCACCAGCGTGAATGCGGCCGAATACGGGCAAATTGAGGCGGTGGGCAGGCAGATCGGCAAGATCCGCTGAAACAAGAGCCCCTCAAAACAGTGAAGGCCCTGCTGGAGCTCGATCAGATCGTGGTTAGGGGCCGCCATCGGCCCCGCCTCGACCACATTTCCCTTGTACTCCAGCCGGGGGAACGGGTTGCCCTGATCGGCCCCAGTGGCGCAGGTAAAAGCAGCCTGCTGGCGGTGGCCAATGGGCTGCTGGCCGCCCAGGGCGGTCGGGTGGTGTGGCTCGGTGAGGAGCGCTCCAAAAGCCCCCATAGAAGAAGGCGCCAACAGGCCCGGATCGGCACCCTCTGGCAAGACCTACGCCTGATTGAGGAGCTGAGCGTCCAACAAAACATCAATGCCGGGCGCCTGGGCCAATGGGGCTGGCCCCAGGCCCTACTAAATCTGCTGCTGCCGATCGAAACCGAAGCCTGCGCCGCCATCTTGAAACGGCTCGAGCTCGACCCTGCCCTGCTGTGCCAGCCAGTTTCAGCCCTTTCCGGGGGCCAACGCCAAAGGGTTGCCCTGGGCCGGCTACTGCGCCAGGACCCCCTGCTGTTGCTGGCCGATGAACCGCTGGCCAGCCTCGATCCCCGCCTGGCCAACGAACTGCTCCAGCTGCTTTTGGAGCAGGCCCAAGCCCCCAGGTGCCTGCTGATGAGCCTGCACCGCCCTGACCTACTGCACCACTTTGATCGGGTGGTTGGGCTGCGCGATGGCCAGCTAGTGGTGGACCAAAGCGTGGCCAGCCTCGGCAGCCACCAGCTCGATGGGCTCTATGCCGGTGCCTCCAATTAGGTACCTGAAGACCGGGGCGGCGCCCCTGTGGGTACTGGCACCGGCCCTGGTGCTCATCCCCCTGGCCCTGCTGCTGCCCCAGCTGGTCCACGGCGGCGGCTGGGAGCTGGTGGGCCAATTTGCCTGGGCGGCCCTGCATCCATGCCTGGATCCCCAGGTGCTCCTGGCCCAACTGCAGGGGCTCGGCACCACCGCAGGCATGGCCCTATTGGGCTGGGCCGCCAGCCTGGTGATCGGGCTGATCTTGGGGATCGCCAGTTCCCGCCGGGTATGGCTGAGCTGGTTTGGCAGTGCCTACCCGGCGGAGCTGCTGCGCAAGCTGGGGGCCCTGCCCCGCTCGATCCATGAGTTGTTGTGGGGTTTGCTGCTGCTGCAACTGCTGGGGCTCCATCCGGTGGTGGCGGTGGCGGCCATTGCCATTCCCTTTGGGGCCCTGGTGGCCCGGGTAATCAGCGACCAACTCGATGCCCTGCCGATCGCCAGCCTGGAGGCGCTCAGCAGCGGTGGGGCCTGTGCCCCAGCAGCCCTGCTCACCGCCCTTGGCCCTCCCCTGCTGCCCCAATTGCTCAGCTATGGGGGCTACCGGCTCGAATGCGCCCTGCGCAGCGCCACCTTGCTGGGGGTCTTTGGCCTGGGGGGCCTGGGCACCGACCTACGGCTGACCTTGCAGTCGCTCAACTTCCCCGAACTGTGGAGCGGCCTGTGGCTGCTGTTGCTGGCGATGGTGGCCCTAGAAGCACTGGTGGGATTACTGCGGCGCCGCTGGGCCATGCCCCAACGGCTAGCCCTCAAGCCAGCCCGGATCGGTCGCCAGGGCCTGGAAATTATTAGTGCCGGCCTGGTGCTATTGCCCGTGCTGATCGCCGCCGCCTGGGCCCTGCAGGTCTCCCCCCAGGATTTGGGGAAATGGCAGCAGCTGCCGCCCATGGCTCCGGCCGACTGGCCCGCCCTGCTGGCCCTGCCCTGGCCCCAACTAATTGGCAACACCCTGCTGCTGACCCTTTTGGCCTCGGCATTGGCCGTGGGGGTGGCACCCCTGCTGCTGTTGCTAGTGGCCCCCTGGCCCTGGGCCCAGCTGGCGCTGCGGGGGCTCTGGCTAATGGGACGGCTCTGGCCACCCCCGCTAACGGCCCTGCTGCTGTTGTTTTTGCTCAAGCCGGGGGTGATTACCGCGGCCCTGGCCCTGGGCTTCCACAACCTGGGCATCCTGGGCCGGCTGCTGCTGGAGGCCAGTGAAACCAACCTCTCCGGCCAGGAAGCATTGCTGGCGGCAGGCACGCCCCCCCGAATGGCGCTGCTCTATGGCTCTTTTAGTGCCCTGGCCCGGCCCTACCTGGCCTATGGGGCCTACCGCAGCGATGTAATCCTGCGGGAATCGGTGGTGGTGGGCCTGGTGGGGGCCACCGGTTTGGGCAGCCAGCTGCTGGAGGCCCTGAGCTCCTTTGCCTGGGATCAGCTTTTAGCCCTGATGGCGGTCTATGCCGTTTTGACCCTGCTGGGGGAAGATCTCAGCGACCGCGCCCGCCGCCAGTTGCATGCAAATTCCCAAGAAGCTGGTGGTGCTTGGCGATAGCGGCGTCCATGGCTGGGGGGATCCGCTGGAGGGGTGTTGGTGTGAACGGCTAAGGCGCCACTGGATGGAGCTGCCCGCCGCACCGGTGATCTACAACCTGGGGGTTCGGGGTGATGGCCTGGAGCGCCTGGCCGCCAGGCTCATTGATGAGGTGGGCCGCAGGGGGGAATTGCGCCGCCAAACTCCCCAGGGAATC
>NZ_JAGQBV010000076.1:0-7882 GCF_024345815.1 Cyanobium sp. HWJ4-Hawea
ATCAGGCCCATGACCCTATTCAGGTGAAGGGTAAAAAATCCGCTCATGGGATCCGTGAGGTTCCCATAGACATCGGGCAGGCTGAATCTGGCAGTGGCATTTGCCCAATTAGAGCCAAATTCTCTTCTAGAACTAAGCCCATGTAATTGGGCGTCGAGGTGAAAACGGCTTCCAATTACAACATCAAGATCATCATCTAGGAGTTTTTTCAGAGCTTCGTGGACTGCTGATGGATCATGTTGGCCATCACTATCCATTACCACCGCCAGCTCTCCGGTGGAATCGAGTAGGCCTTCCTTGATTGCACTTGCCAGGCCAGAGCGTCCAACTCGCCGAATCAACCTAATTTCGGGTATTTGCCTAGAAAGGCTGCAAACAAGCTCAGCGGTGCCGTCTGAAGAGTCGTCGTCAACGACTAGTATCTCCAAATCAAACTTATCGGACAAACTTAGCAGCGGCATAATCACCGCTTCGATATTGCCGCGCTCATTAAAGGTTGGCAGCACAACAGAAACTCGCCTAAGCAGATTCCTCTGCCTAGGCGAATGTTCTGTGATTTGCGGTGCCCTATTCACCGTTTCTAACCTAACCTTCCTACTTGATGTATTCCTTCAGTACGCCGTTGCGGTTGGGGTGGCGAAGCTTACGCAGGGCTTTGGCTTCAATTTGACGAATGCGCTCACGGGTCACATCAAAGATTTGACCGATCTCTTCTAGGGTCTTCATGCGGCCATCATCAAGGCCATAGCGAAGACGCAGCACATCCCTCTCCCTTGGGCTAAGGGTGGCGAGTACCCCTTCAAGATCTTCACGCAGAAGGTTCTTGGCCACGTCCTGCTCGGGATTCTCTATGTCGGCCTCAATGAAGTCACCTAGGCGAGAATCTTCCTCCTTGCCGATCGGAGTTTCCAAGGAAATCGGCAGCTGGGCAGACTTGGCAATGAAGCGCAGCTTCTCGATGGTCATCTCCATCGACTCTGCAATCTCCTCCTCTGTGGGCTTGCGGCCAAATTCCTGGGAGAGGGTCTTGGTGGTCTTTTTGATGCGCGAGATCGTTTCGTACAGGTGAACCGGCAGTCTGATGGTGCGGCTTTGATCGGCGATGGCCCGGGTAATGGCCTGACGGATCCACCAGGTGGCATAAGTGGAGAACTTGTAGCCCTTTTCGTGGTCGAATTTTTCTGCGGCCCGGATCAGGCCCAGGCTGCCCTCCTGGATTAGGTCCTGGAAGGACAGGCCACGGTTCATGTACTTCTTGGCGATCGAGACCACCAGGCGGAGGTTCGATTGGACCATCTTTTCCTTGGCCCTGCGCCCCAGCATCAGGCGACGCCGGAACTTGATATTGGTCATCTCAACAAGGGCAGCCCACTCCTTGTTGTCAGGCAGATGGCCATGGTCCACTTCAAATTGCGCGGCCAGCTCCTCTAGGTGCAGTAGGTCGGCAATTTTGCGGGCCAGTTCAATTTCCTCATCCGCCCTTAGCAGGCGAATACGGCCAATTTCCTGGAGGTAAACCCGAATTGAATCCTCGGTGTAGACCCCTTTAGGTCCCACCTTGATGCTCGCCAAGGCCTTCGCCGCCTTGTCGTCCACCTCAGCGGTGTCCTCAAACTCAGCCTCTGCCGCATCCACATTTGGCTGGACGGCAGCTGCCACCAGGCCCGCTGCTGCCGCATCTAGATCGGCCTTAGGGGCAGCGACTTTTTTAGCTGCAGGTTTTTTGGCCGCGGGCTTTTTGGCCGCGGGCTTTTTGACAGCAGGCTTTTTGACAGTGGCTTTTTTAGCCGCAGGCTTCTTGGCGGCAGGCTTTTTAGCCACGCCATCAGCAACGGATGTATCGGGTGCTTCGAGCACCTCACCAGTGGCGGATTTAACTAACAAAGCTTCAGGCGTCGCCAATTTGGCTTTGGACTTAGCAGCAGTAGCAGGGGTTGCAGCAGCAGGGCTCATGGAACGATGGCAATGAATTCAGAAGACAGGCCCAACCCCCAACTGCCTGGCAAGCCGCCCAACGGACATGCCATGGCAATGGGGCCCCACATTCGGGGAAAGCCTTGGTTCAAAACGACATTTAGGTGGGCTAGGCGGAGCGGCAAACACGCCGAACAGCAATAACAATCCAGAAAAACAGTGGATTGGCGGCCGAAGCCTGGGCAGGGCTGTCAGGGGTTTTCGCAGACCGGGAGGCCAAAAATTGGGAGGCATGCTCCCGGGCTCTCTCTTCAGGTCTTCCCACTGGAAGGAACTCTGCAGGGTTCCAACGGCAGCCTTTGGACTGCCCAACCTAATTATCTTAAGAATGGCTAGACACCTTTGCAAGCTTGCCAAGCCCCTGGCTTCAAATCTGGTTAGAAGCGGGTCGTGAGGGCCAGGTCTTCACCTATCTCGATCCAGGGGGCGAATCCACTGCGGGGATAGGAGATCTGGTGCGGGTACGGCTCCAGGGGAAGCGCCATGTCGGCCTGGTGGTCGAGGTTCTCGGCCAATGTCCAGCGGAGCTGGCCGGCAAAACAATTCAACCGATTGAGGGGATTGTTCAACGGGCAGCCATCGATGCGAACTGGCAAAAACTGATGGCAGCCGTGGCCAGCACCTGCCATACCAGCCACTTCAAAACCCTAAAAACCGCCCTTCCCCCTGGCTGGCTTGGCCAGAGACGCCAGGCGGCAGAACCAAACCCCAGGCCGCGCTGGCAGGTCTCACTGGCTCCAACTCCAGACGCAGCTCAAGCTCCAGGCGAAGCCGGCTCCAAACTGACCGCTAAACAACAGGAACTGCTCGACCATCTCGGCCTCTGCCCGGGGCCAGTTCCCCTGGCAGAGCTCTGCAGCGGCGGCTGGAGTCGATCTGTGCTCACGGGCCTCGAGCGGCGGGGGCTGGTGAAAAGGGAGCCCCTGGGCTGCGGCATTGGCTTGGGAGCTCAGAGATCAGCCGAGTTTTTAGGGGCCCCCGCGGGCGCCAGGGCCCTTACCCCAGCCCAACAGGGCGCAACTACGCAGATAGCCGAATCGATCTCTGCTGGCAGTCAACAATTTCTGCTTTGGGGGGTGACGGGCGCCGGCAAAACCGAGGTCTATCTGCAGGCCGCGGCCAGGGCCCTGGCGGAGGCCAAAAGCGTCCTGTTACTCACTCCGGAAATCGGCCTAATCCCCCAACTGCTGGATCGCAGCCGCGAACGCTTTGGCCCGCGGGTGGTCGAATTCCACAGCGGCATGGCAGACGGGGCGAGAGTGGCCGCCTGGCGCCGCTGCCTTAATGAGGGGCCCCTGGTGGTGGTGGGCACCAGGTCGGCGATTTTTTTGCCCCTGCTGAGCATTGGCCTGATCGTGCTCGATGAGGAGCACGACAGCTCCTACAAGCAGGAAAGCCCCATGCCCTGCTACCACGCCAGGGATGTGGCCCAGCTGCGCTGCCGCCAGGAGGGGGCCACCCTGGTGATGGGTAGCGCCACCCCATCCCTGGAAAGCTGGCTGAGCTGCCAGGGGCCAAATCCCACCACCAAGTTGCTGCGCCTGCCGGAGCGGATCGGCTGCCGCCCCCTGCCGGCAGTGCGAATTATCGACATGCGGCAGGAATTGGTGGAGGGCCACCGGCGCCTGTTGAGCAGGGCCCTGATGGGGAGGCTCGAGACCCTGCAGAGCAAGGGGGAACAGGCGGTGGTGTTGGTGCCCCGGCGGGGCTATCGGGCCTTCATGAGCTGCCGCAGTTGCGGTGAGGCCGTGATGTGCCCCCACTGCGATGTGGCCCTGACCGTGCACCGCCGGGGCACGGGCCAGGAATGGTTGCGATGTCATTGGTGCGACCACCGCGCCGAGGTCAGCTCCCGCTGCCTCCACTGCGGATCTACGGCCTTCAAGCCCTTTGGCGCCGGCACCCAGCGGGTAATGGAGCAACTCACCAGCGAGCTGGCGGATCTCCGGGTGCTGCGCTTCGATCGAGATACCACCCGTGGCCGTGATGGCCACAGGCGCCTTCTGGACCGCTTTGCCGACGGCGAAGCGGATGTGCTGGTGGGCACCCAGATGTTGGCGAAGGGCATGGACCTGCCCCGGGTGACCCTGGCGGCGGTCTTGGCGGCAGATGGCCTGCTGCACCGGCCCGATCTGCGCTCCTCGGAGCAGTGCCTGCAATTACTGCTGCAACTGGCCGGCAGGGCCGGCAGGGGCGAGCAACCCGGGGAGGTGCTGGTACAGACCTACAGCCCCGACCATCCAGTGATCAACCACCTGGTGGATGGCCGCTACGAAGCCTTCCTCGCCGAGGAAATTAACCTGCGACGCCAGGCGGGCCTGATGCCCTTTAGCCGGGCCTGCCTATTGCGGATCCATGGGCCGACCGCCAGCGGCACGGCCACCGCCGCCACCAGCTTGGCTGAACAAATTCGAGCATCGGTGGAAAGGGCCGGCTGGTTGCTAATCGGGCCAGCACCGGCCCCGGTGGCGAAGGTGGCAGGCAAGAGCCGCTGGCAGCTGCTGCTCCATGGACCTGCCGATTCGATCTTGCCCCTACCCCCGGAAGCGGAGCTGCGCCAGGGATTGCCCGCGGGCATTGGCCTGGCCATCGACCCCGATCCAATCACGCTTTAGATCAAAGGGCTTTGGCAGAAACGAAATGGCTAGGCGGGCAGCTCGGGCAAGCCAAAACCCATCAGTACCTTCAGCCTCTGCAGGGTGAGCACCAGCAGCAGGCCGAGGCCAATTGCAAGCCCACCCAAGCCCACGGGGCTCCAGCGCCAGGATTGGAGCTCCAATCGATTCAGGGCCCCAAAACTCAACTGCCAGGCCAGGCCAGGCCGCCTACCCGCCAGGCGCTGGGCAGCCTGGGGCTCTGCCCGCCTGATGGAGCGGGGACGGGCCGGATCAAGGTCGATGCTCAGTTGGACCCCGGCAATCTCCTGCACCTGGCGCAGGTCAATTTCCAGCAGCAGGGTTTGGCGAACCCCCACCAGCCAATTGCGCTCCTTCAGTGAAAGATCAGGTTTTGGCAGCTGGATTCCCGCCAGTTGGGCTGCGCTAGCCAAATTGGCTCTCAACAACTGCAGGGCCTCAGCCGCTGGCTGTACTGGGCCCAACAGAAATTGGTTCTGGTCATCGGCGCCACCGGAAGATCGCTCCGGGGCGCTGTAGTGCAGGCCAGCGCGGCGCAGGGCCTGGCTGAACTGGCGCTGCCAGGGGGGTATGGGGCTGCGGCTGGTCTGGAGCTGGTATCCAATCTGGAGCCGGCCTGGCCCCTGGAAATGGACCTGGGTATGCACCTCCATGCACCCCCCCAGCAGGAGGGTCAAAAGCAGTAAAACAGCGGTCACCAGCACAAATCCCAGGGGTGCCTTGGTCGGGCCCACCGGCGGAGGCGGTGGGTCGTCACTTTTTTTGCGCCGACGGCTGCTGGCCCATTGCTGCATCCGCCCGGCAATCGGCTCGGCCTCACCAAGGGAAGGCAGGGTGATGGACCACTCCCTGGGACGCTCCAGGGCTGGGGCCTCCAGTACGCAAAGCAAGTCACTGGCCTGGGCCCGCAGGTTGGCATCGGAGCAGCGCTTTACCTGGCGGCAGCAGGCCATGGCCCGCACGCTGTTGCCCTGGCCCATCCAGGCCGTGGCCATCAACAACTGCAACTCGGCCCCCAGGGGCGTTGCCGCCGGGAAATTAGTTACGAGGGGCTCAAGGCTGCGCAGCACCAGGCCGTAGTCACCGCGCTCCAGGGCCGATCGGGCCGGCAGAAAAGGATCTTCTGGGGCGAGCTCCTCCATCACGCTGCCGGAGCCAACTCAGTGGAGCAGGGCACGCTGACTGCCAACGACCATCGTGCCAATTCCCGTTTTTGTGAATATCTCCAGCAAAAGGGCGTGGGGTACGCGGCCATCAATGATGTGGGCCGCCGAGACCCCTTGGGCCAGGGCGCGGATGCAGCATTCGGTTTTGGGGGTCATCCCCCCATTCACCACCCCAGCGGCAATCAATTCCCGGGCTTCGGCCAAGGTGAGCTGCCGCAGCAGGGATTCCGGCGATTCACGATCCCGCAGGATTCCGGGCGTGTCGGTAAGCAGGATCAACTTCTCCGCCTGCAGGGCTGCCGCCAACTCGCCAGCGACAGTATCGGCATTGATGTTGTGGGCCTGGCCGGCGAGATCGGCAGCCACGCTTGAGATCACTGGGATGTAGCCCGCCGCCAAAAGGGGCTGGAGCACGGCGGGATTGACGGAAGCCACCTCCCCCACCAAACCATTGGAACCATCTCCGTAGGGCCGGGCCGTGACCAGGCCGCCGTCGCTACCGCAAAGCCCTACGGCCCTGCCGCCCACGGTATTGAGACCGTTGACAATGTGTTTATTGACCCTGCCCACCAGCACCATCTCGACCACATCCATGGTTTCTGGCGTGGTTACCCGCAGGCCATTGCGAAACTCCGGGGTGATGTTTAGGCGCCCGAGCCAATCATTGATCTCTGGGCCGCCGCCGTGCACCACCACCGGTTGCACCCCGACTGAGGCCAGCAGCACCAGATCCCGATAGACCGCGTCCCGCAGGTTGGCGGTGGCCATCGCCGCCCCCCCGTACTTCACCACCACCCGCCGTCCAGCGAAGTGCTGGATGTAGGGCAGGGCCTCGCTGAGCACGGCGACGCGCAGGGTGTCGTTGCTGGTGACCAACGAATCGCTTGAAGCCAAAGAGTCGCTAGGGGTCAAGGAACTGGAACTCCAGCTTGGGGGAGAAGGCTCAGAATGAACTCAGCTTGGCCTCTTGGTTGAACTTCAGCCACCAGATCTGCCCCAAAGAAGCGACCGAGCCGATCCTGCTGGGCATGCCATTTCTCCAGGGGCACCGCCCCGCATTGGAAGTGCATACGCAGGCCGTAGTGGCCCTGGCAATCCAACTCCTCAATGCTGAGTAGTTGGGGGGGGACGTCCTCATCCCAGAGCTTGAGCACCTCCAAGGAACTTTCCAGGTGGGCCTTCTGGCCATAGCGCCAACGCACCACATCCACCAGCAGCTTGCGCAGGGGCTCACTCTCGGGGAGTTCGCGCAGGGCCTTGAACTGGGCTGGGGGGCTTAGGCGTTTGGCGGGGGGGAGTTCGGAGGATTTGAGGGCAAGCCCACCAATGAAGATCGGCACCCCATAAAAAATGGTGGGCAAGCTGAGATTCGGACTGTCAGTGAGGTAAGCGATTGAACCGATCACCGTCAGCAGGGCGCCCGCGAGGGTGACCAGGCTGCCGGGCGAAAAAAGTGCTTGCATATGGCAATTGTCGGGTATTCCAATGGCGAGCGAGCTGGAGAGCCCAGGGGCGGAGTCAACCGTTGTGGGCACCCAGGAGTTGCTGGAGCAGCTCAGGGCAGATCGGCTTTGGCTGCTACGCCAAATCGATGCCGGCAACTATGGCGAATGGCGCCTCGACCTAGCGGCCCTCGAGAGGGAATTGGGCCAGCTACTCGACCAAGTGCACCAAACCATGGAAGCCAAGTAGGGGGCTTCTAGGCGGCAAGGGCCAAAGTTAAAACGGGATGTCGTCTTCACCCAGATCCGGCACCAGCGGTGAGCTATTCCAGGCCGGGGCCGCTGGGGCTGAAGCAGCTGGGGACGCCGCTTGGGAAGAAGAAGAGGCAGAAGCCCCCGGCGTGATGGCGGGCATGGGCGCCGGGGCATTGCCGACAACCCTGCGCTGGGGGGGTGGGGTCGAGCTGGCAACTGGGGCATTGCCGCCGGAACCCACAGGGCTGGCGGCGCCAATCGAATGGATGCGGGCCAGGGTGAATTCGGCCTTCTTTTCCTTTACCCCGTCCTGGCGGGTCACGGTGTTCATGCGCAGCCTCCCCTCCAGCACGAGCCTCTGACCGACCTGCACCCGGTTTTGCAGGTCCTGCGCCAGATTGCCCCAACC
>NZ_JAGQBV010000077.1:0-7785 GCF_024345815.1 Cyanobium sp. HWJ4-Hawea
AGCATTTGTGCCCATCCTGGGATCAAGGCATCAAGTACAAATGAATCAAGAGCAAACCAACCTCCCAGCAACGGCGTTGCGCTGGGATGCGAATGGAGAACTCTGCTCTGAGGATTTCGAACGCCTGCTGGAGCGCCTTGAGGCACAGCAGATCAATTCCCACCTCAGGGTCGCTTGACCGCCTCCCACATGGAGCAAACATGGATCGCTGCCTGCGCGGAGGTCATCACCTTCTGCCAAACCAGGCAAATCCCCTGAGGAGCAACGCGCCCGCTGAAGTGCCTACAGGTCGAACAGGAAGTCACTGATCAATCATCGCAGTCATCCCACTACTCGCAAGCGGGAGGGAAAGTCAAGGCAAGTCAAAGACCGCCATATCCGCCTCTGCCTGACGGACCGTTTCCACCAGTCGCTCAAAGACCAGGCGCACTCTTGGGTTGTCTGCTGGGCGATAGGAGGCGTGAAGCGCCAGAACAGTAATGCTGGTGGTCAATTGCTCAAGGGTCAGCAGGGCATCCCGCTTGAGTTCGTCGGGAATGGCAGCAGTGGTGAGAGTGGGCATCGTTTGGAAGCGACTACCCATAGGGTTCCCACCATCCCCAATGCGAGATCGGCATGTGACAGTAAAGGCAAAAAAGTTGAGCAACACTAGACGCAATGGTCCATAATGTGTTACATCAGCACCTGTTCAGGATGAACGGACTACTTGCCGCCATGGCGGTTGCCAATCCAGTCATCACCGCATTCCTAGCAATTATAGTTTTTATAGAGAAAGATAAATTACGCAAGCGTTCAGAAGACATTGAAGCGGCACTAAGAAATGGCAACCAATCTGTGGTCCAAACTATTGAAGCGCAAAAGCAAGATTTTACAAATATCGCTGACAGATTAGAAGCACTCTCAAAAGATTCAGAAAAATCAGCGGCAACCTTTATAGGTCTTTCTACTGCCCTTACTGAAAGTTCCGCAGTAAGTGCAAAAGCATTAGGCGGGGTAACTGATGGACTTGAGAAACACGCAATATCGATCGCAAATCTTGTGACTGACCTTTCAAAACATGTTGCGGAAACCAGTTCCTCAGCGATTGGAGATCTAAGTTTTAAAACAGCAGAGTCAATTAAAACAGTTGCGGATCAGGTCAGCAGGGTTGAGACAGCACAGGTCGCAAGCAAAGAGGCATCAACACAAGCAATTACTGATCTCGCACTAAAAACTGTAGAAACCCTCAAGCAAACAAGTTTAAAAAGCGAAGAGTCAATTAAAACAGTTGCGGATCAGGTCAGCAGGGTTGAGGCAGCACAGATCGCAAGCAAAGAGGCATCAACACAAGCAGTTACTGACCTCGCACTGAAAACTGTAGAAACCCTCAAGCAAATCGGGGAAGAAATCAAGCGAGTTGAAATTGCACAGTTAGACGCAGCAAAGTCAGCACAAGAATCTGTTTCAAAGTTGACTCAGGAGGTGGGACAGACCACCAAGTCAATAAAGGAACTACAAGAGACGCTCAAGAGCACAGTAACTCTCTAAAGCGATGTCAGGAACTCTAAGCGAACGCTATCTGCTGTATCTCAGAGATATGAGCAAAAAGGTTGTCTTCGGATCAGGTGCAGCAGGTGACTACTCACAAGTACTGATGACAACAACACGAAAAAAGTCTTTAAAAAAATTTCAACGCATAACAGATCTACGCTTAAATCAAGTAATAGAGAGTGGTGCAGAGGGATATCGCAGGGAATTAGATCAAGAAAAGATTGGTAATGGCATTTTCTGCGGAGTGGGAATTCTTGCGGGCACTTATTCAAAAAAGGTTGGATCAAAGAGCACACTGCGACTAATTGCTGCTCCAACCATCTACGGACAAATAGTTTTTGAAGAAAGTGGTGAGGCAGAAGTTACTGAATGGGTCGTCAACTATGATATTGCAACCGCATTGATAGGAAGAAATGCAGACGAAGAGGAAGAAGCATACGCAGCGTTTGATCCTGAAGCAAGTCAGACAGGAGGACAAATTGTTCAAGATATTGAAGATCAACTAGACGCCCTGAATACAAAAGAGATTGGAAGTATCCTAGGACTGTCGGAGAAGTATGTAAGTGGTTTCAAAGAACTTACAGAAACAACCTGCGAGAGGGGTGATACTCCTCTTGAATGCGTAGAAGCAGCAATTGATGCCAGAGACAATCTAAAAACAAAGAAGTTTTTCTTCTGTCCAGGCGATTGGGTATTTTTTGCACCTGTCCCACCTGGTCTGAGCACATATAGAGCATTAGATGAACTTGCCAAAGAGGTTGTTTAATGACAACACTTGAGCGACTGCTTGAGTCAGTCTTTAGCGGAAAGAAATTTGATACTAAACACAACCCAATCTCAGAAGAACAAATTTTCAAAGTTCTGGCGAAACTTCCATACTCGTTGTCGAAGTCGCAGCGTACAGCGATCTACAGAGCACTCAGAAATGACATTTCCTATATCCAAGGACCCCCAGGGACAGGCAAGTCATTTACTATTTCGGCACTTGCAATTGCAGCAAGTGAACTCGGACTAAAAGTTTTAGTTGCATCACAGAAACCTCCCGCAGTTGACATTGTTTATGAAAAAGTCACAGAGGTCCTTGGTGATAATGCTTGCCTTTACATTTCAGATGAACAGAGAAGGAAACAAAACACAAGAGGTATTATTGATCGACTTCTGAGCAAAGCGACTGATTATCAGACGACAAGTGAAGAAAGTGAACTCGTGCGTCTTTCCGAGCATGTAAACACACTGGTCACAGAAAGACTTGATTACGCAAAGCGGATACAAGAATACGAATCAGAATTGCGTTGCTACTACGACACAAACCAGGTTGCTCAGGATTCTCGAAATGTTCTTAAAGAGGACTTTGGACTACCTGAAATAACAGTCAAAAAAATAAACTTACTCCAAGGAAAGGAGAGTCGAGACAAGGCAAAGATTTTACTTCAAGAGTGCAGGAGTATTCGGGAGGAATCCAGAAAGTCAGGAGGAAAAACTACTCTTGAGAAAGGAGCAAGACTGAAGATCCTTTCAAATACAGTCCTGCGAGCATTGGACTTCGAAATTGAATACTACAAAAAATACCAAGAAGAAGTACTTTTAAGGTCACTTACCTACTCATCAAACCTCGCTGATGCCCAGTCCCTACAAAGAATAATAAAAGGTCAACCGCTTGAGGTTACACGCCGAACCTTTGACAGGAGAAATCAAGAACTATACCCCAGGGACCCAAAACAATCAGAACTTGCACAATTTCTAGCGTCACACCATTCTGTTCGCATTAACAAACTCTTGCAAGGCAAGGATTATAGAGATGCCCTAGATGCTTTTCACCGCAGACTAAGGTGGAAGAACGCAAGAAGAGCACGGTCAGCAAATTCTAAAATTAACTTTGAACTATTATTTGAGATCTTCCCTATCGTGATGGGTGAGATAAAGTCACTACATCCTTACCTGCCATTCAAGGAGGAGACAATTGATCTATTGATATTGGATGAGGCATCCCAGGTAAACCTTGCTGAGATCTTCCCGATCCTATTCAGAGCAAAAAGATTTTGCATTGTTGGAGACCACAACCAACTAGGAATCAAAGCAGGCGGGGTAATATTTATTAGTAAAGTATTTGAAAAATTAACCTGGCAAAAACAATTTGCAGGACTACCTGGTTATCCGCTTGATTTTAAATCTGCTCAAGACAGAGACTTGCTCGTATCGGAATCATCAATACTTGACCTGATTAGGAATGACCTAAATCCAGTGACCGCTGCACCAGTCCTACTGAACGAACATTTCCGATCGCTTCCAATGCTTGCTGAATTTACAAGTGAGCAATTTTATAAAGACGAAAATCCAGACTCTGGACTGCGTATCATGACAGCAGTACCTGACAAAAAGGCGCTTAATGCATTCATGGACATTGAGGTTCCAAGCAAGCGAGAGGAGAATTCACAAATAAACAAGGGAGAAGTTGACAAGGCATTTGAAGTTCTTCTTTCTTTTGGCAAGGGCACACCCAATGACCTTACAAAGGAAGTTTTTGAGATGCCTCAACTAGTAGGAAAACAAATCACAGTGGGTGTCGTCTGCTTCATCAGAGACCAAGTTAACTATATGAAAGAAGAAGTCCTCCGCAGGTTGACTGATGAACAGCAAGAGCGTATGTCATTGATGATTGGAACCCCAGAAGAATTCCAAGGGAACGAGCGTGATGTAATGATATTCACCCCTGCAATTGACGAAGATCAAAAACGATCAAAAGCATTTATGGAAGACCGCAATCGCTTTAATGTTGCCACAAGCAGGGCAAAATACTTTAAGTATTTTATTCACGGAAAACTTCCATCCAACATGCTACTTATGCAGCAAATGCTAATAAAGATGGGACAAGGAAAGAATGATATCAAGGAAATGGATAAGGGATATCTGCCGATCGGATGGACATACAAAAAATCAGAATGTGATTCGGATTTTGAGTTGGTGGTCGCTGATGTACTAGAGGATCTAATTGCAAAAGAGTACCCCAGTAGATTAGTGATCTACAATCAGGTTCATACCTGTGGATTCAGACTTGACTTTGTGGTTTACGATAAAAACAGCAAGAAGGCAGTAGGTATTGAAGTGGATGGCAAGTATCACTACTTTGATGATGGTAGCAGTTATACAGATGAGCACCTGGAAAGGGCGAATGCACTAAAGAGGGCAGATTGGACAATCAAGTATTTGCCGTACTGGAACTGGTTCCAGGATGGATGGATTGAAAGAGACGCTGCTGCTGCCAATGAATTAAAGCAGTTCATTAGAGACTTCTTTGGTTAAGTAAAAATGCCCCTCAGACATGGAAACAAATATTACATGCAAGTCCTGTTGGACATTGCCAAGTATCAGTTACTTGAGCAGTGTGCTCAGGAACGAGGGGTAAAAACAAGCACCCTTGCGAGAGATGCCGTTTATGAGTGGTTATCAAGGAATGTTGATGCAGAACTATTCGAGGCAGCAAATATGATTGATGATGCAACCTGGAAGCAGTCAGTCAGGAACCTAGTAAGTGGTAGGAAGCAAAATAAATCGAGCAGTTCAACAAATGAACAACAGGCAGACTCTGACAAATGACCAACGCAGCGACCTTAACGACACCCGATACAGACGGCAAAGACCACGGCGTTTTGAATGCTTCTTCCTACAGACCCTACATTTCCTACTTTATTCTAATGGACTTATTTAATCGGCAACAGGAACTCATGATTGGGAGCAAACTAAAGCAGGGCAAATCTTCCATGGGTCAAAATCTAGAAGTATTGCAATGTAGGATTAAACTCACGGTCAACATTGGAATTCATGAAAACATCGAATTATGAGCACTGAAATTGAAATTTTGCCCGATACGATGGAGAATACAGGTTTGCCGTGGGTTGTTTACCCAATAGTTGTTACGGTAATAATCCTAATCGCTGTAGCAATTAGAAGAAAACTCAAACAAAAAAGAAAAGAAGAAATTCTCATGCAAAGCGACAAAATTATCCAGAAGTATTCAAGAAATCTCGGAAGGGAAAGGTTTTCCTTGTCTTACACGGACCCTTATGGCATCAGGAGACATGATAAATGGGAGAAGAGCGGCATAGAATACTTCCTTCAAAAAGTATTTCTAGTTGAGCACACAGCAAGCAATGAAATATTAGAGGATGAGACTATTCGGGGGGAGATAATTTCCCGTATCAATCAATGTGCCATTGAAAATGAATTTTCAAATAAAAAACTAACTAATGTCACATCAGGCAAGGAGTATGAAGAGTTTTGCGAGGTGATACTCTCATCGTCTGGATGGAATGTAACTCGCACTCCAGCAACGGGCGACCATGGAGTTGATCTAATTGCAGAACGAGATGAAATCAGGGTCTGTTTGCAGTGTAAATATTATTCTACGACTAAAGTAGGCAATGCTGCGATTCAAGAAGCATCTGCTGGACGATTGCATTATTCAGGAACACACGCAGCAGTAGTAACAAATAATTCTTATACTCCAAAGGCGATTGAGTTAGCAGAGACAAATCAAGTATTGCTCTTGCACCATTCTGATCTGGAAAATCTAGCGACCATCATAGTCAAAAACCGAGAAGAGTCCTAATTAGTTAACTAGTGCTTTAAGAGATTTCCTGCAATTTGCTTCAAAAGGCGGAACTGAACAAAGACCAAGATCTCATTCAGGAGACTGCCTGAACACAAAATCCAGAATTAAGTAATAAAATACTGAAGGTGTAACCAATAGATGTTCGATCTAATACCTCCAGCATCCGCCAACGGTTCTACCGCTCCCATTGATCAAGAGTAACCGAAACGACCTGCGTGAGGTGTACCATTGTTATGACGCAATCAGTTGCCACAATCACCAACTATGATTATCAAATTATATTTTCTTTCCAAAGGAAGTTAGGTCAGGTAATGCAATTTTTTGGCAAGCACCTATTATGCGCTTGCTAAATGCGCCTCCGTCAAACATTGTCAAATTTGTTCTATCTATCGAAAAGTGACCATTCGTGAAGTTTAGAAAATCAGTTGAGGGGACCATAAATGAAATCCTTAGTGGTGCGATCTGGGCATTCATAAGTTCAATCATATGACTATTATCAAAAAGATAGACCTTTCTTGCTGTGTAGTCAATTAAAAAATGACTAACTTCTTCCTTGCTGAGCAACGGGGGAGATGAAGT
Organism: Cyanobium sp. HWJ4-Hawea; assembly: GCF_024345815.1. NCBI lineage: Bacteria > Bacillati > Cyanobacteriota > Cyanophyceae > Synechococcales > Prochlorococcaceae > Cyanobium > Cyanobium sp. HWJ4-Hawea. The sequence goes on from NZ_JAGQBV010000077.1 coordinate 6,719, forward strand.
ACCACTAATTTCTGGATCAACAAGAATCTGAATACTTTGCCTGCACCTTATTGCAACTTTTTCTGTCATATTGGAACAAGACTGCAATAAGGCGATGAGTGAGAGAGCAAGAGTAATTTTTTTCATTCAAGAAAAAATTTCTTTGGCAAGTAAACCTATTTGAGAAATAACTATTCTACCAATGCAAGCAAAGGCAATGGGTCCAAAAATGATGGAACAATCAAGGATAAGTGAGTGATATGAAAAGGAGACTTTTTTATTGTATTAGGTCTCAAAAACCTCCAACAAATCCCCAATCTCACAGTCCAGCACGGTCACGATCTTTCCCGCCAACTCCAAGGAAAGTGCTGATGCCGCCTTTGGGTCGTCAGCAATACGCCCCAACCTTGTGATGGTCGTTGCTGCTACTCCTGCCTGAGTTGCCAGCGAGTTCATCGTGATTGCCTTTTCACCTGTCTCAGCACGGCGCAGGTTTGCCTTAGCGATTGCCTTGGCGAGGGTGAAACGCACTTGTTTTACCATAGAGAGCACCATACCTCAGGTGCCTTAAGAGGCAATACCCTCAATTCAAGCAAGGTACTTAGTGTTGGATGCTAAAAAGCACCCAAAGCAACCTGTAAGACCAGAAAACCCGCAACGCCTGTTATCGCCAACAGAGAAGGCAGACCAGATAAGACCACGACGGCATCACCCAGGGGTGCCCCTTTTACCCAACGGGTGCTTGACCACCTCCCACATTGAACAAAGGTGGACCGTTGCCTGCGCTGAGGTCATCACCTTCTGCCAAACCAGGCAAATGCCCTGAGGAGCAACGCGCCCGTTGAAGTGCCTACAGGTCGAACAGGAAGTCACTGGTCAATCATCGCAGGCATCCCACTGCTCGCCTCCTACCGAGCGACCCATTGGGAGCAGCGACCTTCAACGAATCCCGACTGGTCCGCTGGGGGCACTGTCTGGTGAAGGGTAGGTTCTGAAGCACCACAGCACCCAAGACCCTGTAGAAAGCGTGGATTTACGGTGCGAAGGTTGCCTCAATCACTCTTTACGGGTTCGCTGACGGGGCAAAG
>NZ_JAGQBV010000078.1:0-7338 GCF_024345815.1 Cyanobium sp. HWJ4-Hawea
GGGGCGCTCCAGGGGAGCGGGTAGGCGCCACTCGGGCCAGTGGGCGGCCCGTTCCGCCAGCACGCCCGGCCCGATCGCCAGCAGCAGCGCCAGCATGGGTGCCAGTAGGGCTCCAGTCATGTCCGATTCCCTGTTGCGGGAGCTTGATCATTACGTGGTGCTGGAGCCAGGTGGCGGCGAGCGGATTCTCACGGCGGCCGAAACCCTGGCCTGAGCACCGCAAGGAGCTAGAGCCGGTAGAGGAACGCATCGAATGGGAGCGGGTAGCTGCAGATTTGAACACCTACCTCGGCCCTGATTGGCCAGCACCTTCGTATTCAGCAGAGCAGGCCAACACGTTGGCGATGAGCTTGGCCCTGGCGCAGGATCGGTTTTGGGATTAAACGCCAGCCCCGGCTTGCCTGCGTCTACCCACCTGTTCCGAAGCTGGCGAATCTCGCGTTCGTAGTCCCTTTGCTTGATGAAGAGCATTACCAGCAAACTGCCTGCGCCAGCGCTGCAGGGTGGTCAGACCCACGCCGTGTAGATCGGCCACCGCACGAGCGCGAGCACCATCAGCAATACCCTCATCCAAGATCTGTAGAGCCTTCTGACGGTCGCCGGGGGAGGTCAATCGTCCCCGTCCTCTGGCCAGAAGGCCTGGATCTTTTTTGCAGCCAACAGCAGTGCTGCCGCCTCCGCCAAGGCCTTTTCTTTACGCCTGAGCTCCTGCTGCAGACGTTTGATCTCCCGTTGATCCTCCTGGTGCCGCTTCTGGAGGTCCTTCTGGTCACTCATCGTCAGCAGAGGCTGGGCATTGGCATCTTGAGCCGCCTGCCGCCAAATTCCTACCTGTTCCGGGTACAAACCCCTCTCGCGGCAGTAACCGCTGAGCTCGGTGGCATTGAAGCCAGCGGTCTCGACCACCACCGTGAACTTATCGGTAGAACCCCAACTCTCCGGATCCTTTTGCGATGCCGGCACCACCTGACCCTGCAGTCGCAAAGCCCTTCTCCATCTGTAGAGGGTGGCAAGGTGAATGCCCAGCTCCTTGGAAATCCGGGCCACGCTCTGCCTTTGTGGAGGACCCATCCGCCTTCTCACATCAGCTTTAACGGCCTCGCTGTAACGACGCATTGCTCTGCTCCATTGAGCCCCCTTTGTGATCGAAATGGAGAGGCGTCAACTTTCCTGGCAGAGGGGGGTGCGGCTGGCCCTGCTCGCCAATGCGCTCAGCGCAAACTTTCGCAGGCCTCGCCATCACTATTGCTATCGAGATAGCTATGCCCATGGCCTAGAAGCTCTTGGGCACGCTCGTAGGAATCGATTTCGCTGCAGCGGTAGCGCCTGTCAAGCGTCACCCACTTCTGGTCAGGTGCTCGGCGTCCAGATACCCCTTGGTATTGCAGCCGCCCTAGTACTGGCGATAGGCAAAGGCCTGACCTGCTTCCACCAATGCAAGGTTGATGATCACGCCGCTGAACACCTCCGCCACGAAGCGGCCGTAGCGGTCTGTGGTTTTCACATCGAGGCTGACCTCCCGGCCAATTGGCAGCCTCTGTTGCAAATACGTGCGGGCCTGTTGGCCGTATGGGCTCTGGGCGGTATCTGGGGCATCGATGCAGGCCAACCGCACAGTGATGGTCCTGCCGGCCTGGCGTACAGGAACCGTGTCGCCATCGCCGATGGAAAGCACGGTGGCCGTGACGCTTTGGCTATGGACTTCAGCTGGCCCGGCCACGGACACCCAGAGCGCGACACCCAGCAGAACCCATCTGACCGTCGCCGGAGTTTGCACCGGCGCCGTTTCCATGCGGCCCCTGCATCGCCTAGGCGGGCTGGTGTGCTTCAGGCCAATCTGGAGCTCTGCTTCTGCCTCCGATGGGCCGCACTCCCCTGCTGATCCCCCTCGCTCTGGCGGCTCTTGCAGCCGGCAGCGCCCTAGCCCAGCAGCCCATTCGCCCTCTCCCAAAAGTGGGAAGCTGCCCGCTGGGCTACTACAGCTCCGGGAGCTACTGCGTGCCGAGCAGTGGCGGCAATACCCGTGGCGCCATAGAAAAGAGCGGCAACAGCTGCCCCTTGGCCTGATAAGCCGCCTGCTAGCTGATGGTTCGCTCAGTGCGCGCACCACGGGCCTGTTGGCGCTGATCGAAACCCCGGAAGCGATGGAGGGCTATCTATTGCGGGCCCAGGGCCAGGACGATGCCTAGCTGCAGGCTTCTGCTAAGCAGTGGCGCCGCGCCCAGCGCTGCATCGAGGCGGTGCAGATGGCGCAGCGGTTGAGCGCCGAAAAGGGCTGGCTGGGCTGAGACAACAAAACCCCTGAGGAAAACCTCAGGGGCGCTGGCTAAGAACATTCCAAGGCAGTTGAAAGAAGCTGCTGACGTTGGCACCTGGGGCCATACATTCCAGGTGTGGGGCGAATAGTTCTCCTGTGGGCACCTGAGGCGGTGCGGTTGGAGTGTCGATCAGTCAGGCGCACGAGGTGAGCTGCACTGGGGAATGCTTCTCTCTTGCCCGGCTGAACGACCCGCCCACGTATAGATAAAGACTGTTGGAGCAGGGGCCTGTAGTCAGCGTGCTTCTTGTACCTGGCGGGGTGGCGTGTCGTCCATGTGGGCGCCTCCTGGGTTGATGGGCACAGCATCGCTGGGCCAGCGGTTAAGCACAATCGGCCTTTACACCCATTGCCTCCGGATGCAGATGGGAAGAAGCTAAAAGTCTTTGCTGTGCTGCAACAGCTCAAGCCCGTGGCAGCGGTGGCTGCGTCCACTGCGGTTTGCAGACCTGCCAGCCCTGCTGGCGCTTCTGGGCCCAAAGCTTCATCGCCTGCTCCCGCGTTAGTTCTTTGCGGCGTTTCAGCAGTGGTGCAGCCTCCCCGGGAATCAACTCCCCAAGCGTCACCTCCAGGCTCTGGCTCCAGCGGTCGTAGCGGCGCGGCTGGAAATGCAGAACCTGACGGCCATCACTGATCCAGCCCTCCTGCGGGGAGAGAGGCGGCCGGCCGGTCCTGTCCGTGACATTCATTGGCCGCTCACGCCACCTCCGGCGCCCAGCCGCGGCTGTGCGTCATGTCATCAGTCCAGCCCTGGCAGCGGCTGGTGAGGTGCTCGCCGTGGGCGACCAGCCCTTGGTGCAGCTGGCAGGTGAGCACCGGGATGCAGTTCACCCCAGCGTGATGCCTAAACCAATGGCAGGTCATGCAGACCTTGCGGCTGCGGGTCTTGAGCAGCACGGCCTCATCGAGGTAAGGCCACTCTTTGATAGGGATTTCAAGCCGGGCGGCCAGGGCCGCAGGCCGTGGGAGGTGGACACCCATTAACCGCTCCAGATGCGTACACCTGTACTAGCACGCCTCCAGTCTTCTGGCTGCCGCTTGCCCTCGCCATCGGAACGTTTTCCACGGGTAAAAGCGCCCTAGCCCAGCAGCTGGTACGGCCCTTGCCAAAAGCGGGGAGCTGCCCCATCGGTTACTACAGCTCCAGCGGCTACTGCGTTAAAAGCCAGTGATCCCCTGGTATTGGCTGATGTGCCTGTGCAGGTGACCCGGCCTGCAGCACGGTTGCCCCTTTGTTGTCCCTGCTGCGATCCTGACCTGAGTCTGCGCAACAGGCCCAAGCCATCCCAGCGGCACTCCCCCGATGCCACGCTCCTCTGCGCTTTCTGCCAAAGCCCTGCTGGCCGCCATCCGCACGGGCCATGGCCGCAAGAGTGCCTTCTGGCAGCGGATGCAGGAGCTGGGCCTGAGTTGATAAAGCTGCTCATCTGTGGCGTCGGGAGACCACTGCCGAGGGGATCGACGGACGCTGACCAGGTCGAACTCAAACACCAGGACCGATCTGTCTCTGGTGATGGGGCCCTTCAGGTGAGGGCGGCCATACCCGGATTGGATTCAGTGCGTCGCTCCAGTCGTTCTGCCAGCCAGACCTTGATGATCGACTGCCGTGTCACCCCAAGGCGGGTGGCCTCATGGTCGAGCTGTTCGACCATCCAAACTGGAAAATCCACATTTACGCGCTTCTGCTGCAGGCGGGGCCGCGTCGCGGCGTTGAGATCAAGTGCGCCTAGAACAGCGTCACCAGCATCGAAGCAACGATCAAATTCAGAGCTGTTCATAGAGCTTTACCTCTTCTGGGCGTGAGCAACGGACAGAAATGAGACGGATGGCCTGGCTGCGATGGGTGATCACGGCTGACCAGTGCTTGCCATGGATCTGAGCAATGACGAGAAACCGCAGCTCATCAGTTGTGCGGGCTGGTATTTCCAGCAGGTCGGGATCGTTCCATAGAGCTTGTGCATCCACGAAGTCGATACCGTGCTTGGCCTGGTTGGCTTTGCTCTTGAGCGGGTCGAACTCAAAGTCCATAGAGTTCAGAATCTATACCTTTTTAACTCAAAGAATGGGCGGCGCTGCCGCGGTTCTGACTTAGAGCGCAAACTGTTAATACTGTTGGTGCTGATCTGCCGGACGCACCGATCTGTTCTGCTGAGCGCACCAACCTGTGCGACACCAAAAAAGCTTCGATCCACTCGTGATGGCGTCGCTGGCAGATCCGATCCGCGATCGAGGGAGCCTCGTCCGGCACTTGAAAGCGCTTGCGAAACGCCTTGCTGAATCCTTACAGCGCCGAACAGGTCAATACGCTGGCGATGAGCCTGGCCTTGGCGCAGGACCGCTTTTGGGATTAGCTGTGTGCCCCATGCCCAAATTCGCCATGTTCTTTGATGCTGCTGCTGGCGCCGGCATCCAGAGGGTGCAGGCGCTCGATGCTGGGCACGCGGCCGACATTGTGCAAGCAAACCATCCAGGGGCCCGACTGGGTGTTGTGGACCTGCCCTAGTGGAGGGTCAGAACCTCCGTCGGTTGTTGCAGGGGTGGCTTAACTCCAGATCTGGGGACCAATCTGGAGACCTGGGTTAGGTGCCAATCCCTGAAAAGTCAATCGGGGCGACAGGATTCGAACCTGCGACCTAGTGCTCCCAAAGCACCCGCGCTACCAAGCTGCGCCACGCCCCGCCCTTGCCAACTTAGCCCTCGGCCCGCCAGCCACAGCTGGCGTCGGTTTCAAAAAGGGGATGGATCGCTGTGAGAGCTATGTGGACCTAACCCAATAGGGCAATGCAGTCGATTTCGACCCGAGCCCCCTTGGGCAGTGCCGCCACCTCCACGCAGGCCCGCGCCGGGGCGATGCCAGCGCCGAACATCTCGGCGTAAAGGGCATTGACCTTGGCGAAGTCTGCAAGATCCGCCAGAAACACGGTGGTGCGCACCACCTGAGCCGCACTGGAGCCAGCGGCAGTGAGCACGGCCTGGAGATTGGCCAGTACCTGCCTGGTTTCTGCCTCCACATCTCCGCCCCCCACCATCGCGCCGCTAGCTGGATCGAGGGCAATTTGGCCGGAGCAATAGAGCACCCCGCCGGCCTTTACGGCCTGGTTGTAGGGCCCTACGGGAGCAGGTGCTCCGGCCGTGGTTACGGCCTCATGGAGGTGGGAATCCATTGGGCAGCGTGCCTGGCTAATTGCAGATATTTAAGCCTTCCAGGCCAAGGAGGCAACTACAGCCATGAAGATTACCGAACCAAGCTGAAAAATTGTATCCACTTTATTGATCCGGGTCAGGGTAGTGATCTTTTGATCCGCATCTGCGCCCTGGTAAGCATTGGCGTCCCAGACAAACAATAGGAAAGTGGCAATTGAAATTAGGTAGCCAGCCGCGTAAAGCCAATCTAGGAATGTGAGGTAATCAAGGGGCGGTAGGGCGGAATCGTAGGCTTGTTGAAGGAAGATTAGGGTCAACATCCCGGTCGAGGGAATCGCCAGGCGGATATCACCAAGCTCACCTGCTACGGATGGTGCCAGCAGCACAATGCCCACCACAATTAGGAGCGGAAATACCCAGGTAAGAAAGCTGGAAAAGCCGGAGCTTCTTAGCTTGGTGACCACTTGAATTGCCGAATAGGTCAGGTTTCCCTTATCTTGGCCCCAGCTGGTGCCGTAGGAATGGACCATGGGCTCTAGGCTCGTGGAAGAAATTTTATAGCCATCTATTTCTGAATAGGATCCGAGTAGCTGATCTTTGCCTTCATCGCCCACAAGCACTAAATTTGAGTTTTGCAGGGCCAGTTGGTTGTCTTGCACTTCTATGATCAGAGGAAGGGTGAGGCTTTCAAACGGAGAAAGCTTTAGGTTTAGATCTGGTATGTAGAAATTTCCGGAGAAGCGAACCTGGTAGTAGTTGTTGCCATTGGGGAGCTTTTGGGCGTCTTGGGTGATGCTGCGAATTTTCGAATCCCATTCGTCGATTTGGTTTGTGATTTCAACTATGTCACCAGGCGCTATCTTGTTTGCGTCAAGAATCTCTTCAAGGGAATCTGGCCATTCCAGCCAGTAGTAGCCCTCGGCTACAAAGCGGCGCCCCTGAAGTGAAAGATCATGGTAGTTCTCTATATAGGCTCCAACTTTCACCGGGATCGCATTTGCCTTGCTCAGCAGCTCTGCCGTATTTGCGGGCTCGAAGCGTTGCGGCAGTGTTTGTTCAGTCGCGCTGGCCAGGTTGCCGTCAAGGTTTGAAACCAGGAGCACCAAGGCAACTACGAAGGCGCTGATCCAGAGCCCCCTGCGGCGCGTGATGGCCAGCCAGTTCTTTGCGGGGTTAGGCATTGCTATGGGTCACAGCCCTTAATCACCACTATCGATTATCGCTCCCCAGGGCTGGTGGTTCATTTGGCCTAACGCCAGCTGTCCTTACGTTGGCGCAGGGCGGCCAGTTGCTCGGGGCCTTCTGCCCTCATAAACAAATTGGTTGCCTGCTCCAGGTCAATTGTGCTCGGGATGGTGGCAACGCCATCTGAGCGCAGCGCCAGCACCTGGTTTAGGCGTTTGGCAATGGCTGGGTTCTGGGGTTCTTCCGCCGCCGCCCAGCCCAGGTTGGAGGCCGTGTACTCATGGGCGCACCACACCTTGGTGGCCCCAGGTAGGGATCTCAGTTTTTGCAGGGAGCTGTGCATTTGCTGCGCCGTGCCTTCAAACAGGCGGCCGCAGCCGCCGGCAAACAGGGTGTCGCCGCAGAAGAGGTGGCCGGATTCGGGTAACCAATAGGCCAGGTGGGCCCGGGTATGGCCTGGCACATCGATCACTTCCACCTCCTCCCCCAGTAGTTGGAAGCCCATCCCTCCTGCCACCCCCTCGGTCTGCAGGGGAATGCGGTCACGGTCGGCATGGGAGGCAATCACTGCTGCCTTGGGCCAGCGGCGCAGCAGGCCCGCCGTGCCGCCGATGTGGTCTGAGTGGTGGTGGGTTTGGAGGATGGCGATCAATTCCAAGCCCCGCTCCTCAAGAATTGCCCGCACCGGTTCG
>NZ_JAGQBV010000079.1:0-7101 GCF_024345815.1 Cyanobium sp. HWJ4-Hawea
CACGTAAGTAATACCTATTTCGTGGTTGGTCACTTCCACTACGTGATCTATGGCGCCGCCGTTATGGGCATTTTCGCCGCCATCTACCACTGGTTTCCCAAGTTCACGGGCCGCATGCCCTACGAAGGGCTGGGCAAGCTGCACTTTGCCCTGACCTTCATTGGCGCAAACCTCAATTTTCTGCCCATGCATCCCCTCGGTTTGATGGGTATGCCCAGGAGGGTTTCTTCCTACGACCCGGAGTTTGCCTTCTGGAACGTGCTCGCCAGCCTGGGGGCCTTCCTGCTGGGGGTTTCGATTATTCCCTTCCTTCTCAACATGATTAGCTCCTGGGTTCGGGGAGAAAAGGCCCCCGCCAATCCTTGGAATGCCATTGGCCTTGAGTGGCTGTTGCCTTCCCCTCCCCATGAAGACAACTTTGGCGACTTTGTGCCCACTGTTATTTCCCGCCCCTATGGCTATGGCAGTGGGCTGCCGCTGGTGGAAAACCAGGCGGCCTACGAACAGGCCCTCAAGGAGAACTAAGCAATGACTTTCACTACACCGCCAAGCTCCCTAATTGTCGAGCCCCAACCCCAGCCCCATGACGAGAAAAAGCATAATCTGACGGGCTTTATTATTTTTCTGTGCTCCGAGAGCGTAATTTTCCTGGCTTTCTTTAGCGGTTATGCAGTGTTGAAAACCAGTGCCCTGAACTGGTTGCCGCCCGGGGTGGCGGGGCTGGATGTGCACATGCCCTTGATAAATACAATCGTTTTGGTTTCAAGTAGTGGCACCATCTACTTGGCAGAGCGTTTTAAGGCCAAGGAAAATCTTGCCCTCTTCCGCGGTTTTTGGCTTTTGTCCATGGCCATGGGGGCCTATTTCCTCTACGGCCAGTACGTGGAGTGGAGTGGGCTGGAGTTTGGGTTTACCTCCGGCACCTTCGGTGGCACCTTCTACTTGCTTACTGGTTTCCACGGCCTGCACGTTGCCACGGGCATTGGCTTGATGGGTCTGATGTTGGTCAAATCTTTTCTACCTGGAAACTACGAAAAAGGTGAGCAGGGGGTAGAAGCCACTTCGCTTTTCTGGCATTTTGTTGATGTGATCTGGATTGTTCTATTTATCTTGATCTATTTGTGGCAATGATTTTGATCCTTTCCCTAGCCCAAACCACCGGAGGTAATTTGACGTGATTATCGACGACATCAGCTATGACGTGATCGTGGTTGGCAGCGGTGCTGCCGGGGGCACCTTCGTTGCCCAATTGGTGGGCTCCGGTCTCAAGGTCTTGCTTTTGGAGCGGGGTGGGCAAATGCCTGCCGAGGATCAAAACGTGGCCGATGTGGGCCTTTTTAGAAAGGATCGTTACCACCCGAAGGAGCAGTGGTTTGGCACCGATGGGGATCCCTTTTCCCCCCAGGCCATCTATGCCCTTGGCGGTAACACCAAGATTTGGGGTGGGGTGCTTGAGCGGATGCGGGAGCGGGAGTTTGGCGGGCTTGCCCTGCAGGCAAGTCATGCCCCTGCCTGGGGACTGACCTACGACGACCTGGCCCCCTGGTACTGGCAGGCCGAGGCACGTTATTGCGTGCATGGCCGTGCCGGAATTGATCCGACCGAACCGGCCCGCAGCCACGACTTTGCCCAGGCGCCAAAGCCGATTGAGCCCTTCATGGAGGAGCTGCGCTCGGCGCTGCAGCGCCATGGCACCAATCCCTATGACCTGCCAATTAGTTGGTCTGATTCGCCCCAGGATCCCTCTGGTGATGCCGAGCTTTTTGGGGTTGACCTGGCCCGATCTGGCCCTGGTTCCCAAGGGCAGGATGGGGCAATCACGATTCGAACGGGCGCCGATGTGCGCTCCCTCCATGTCAACCCCAGCGGTAATGAGGTGCGGGGTGTGGAGGCCCTGATTGATGGCCAGAGCTGGCTCTTTCAGGGGCATCAGGTGGTGTTGGCGGCTGGTGCCATCAATACGGCGGCGATTTTGTTGCGCTCCGCCAGCGACCAGCATCCCCGGGGATTGGCCAATGGTTCAGACCAGGTGGGTCGCAACCTTATGCATCCCCAGCTCACTTCAATTATTCAGCTGGCGGCAAAGCCAAATAACGGCCGCTACCCCCGCAGTTTGGGTGTAAACGACTACCTCTGGGGTGACAAAAATGTGAGCTTCCCCCTGGGTTCAATCCAGAACGGGGGCGGAGTTTTGCAGGATGCCCTGTTTGCGGAATCGCCGCCGGTGCTCTCCCTGGTTACCAAGCTCCTACCCAACATGGGCCTCGAGCAGCTGGCAGCCCGTTCAGTTACCTGGTGGGCCCTGAGTCCTGTTTTGCCGGATCGCCACAACCGGGTCAGCCTGCGCGGTGATCGTATCCAGCTCAACTATGTGCACAACAACCGTGAGGCCCATGACCGTCTGATCTACCGCTGGATCGACACCCTCAAGGAGGTGGAGGCAGATCCCCTCACCCATGTGGTTAGTGCGGCTCCCACCCATCCCCGTGGTGAGGCTCCCCTTTCGGCGGTGGGCTACGCCTGTGGCACCTGCCGAATGGGAGATAACCCGGCCACTGCCGTTGTTGGCCTCGACGGCCGCTGCCATGAACTAGCCAACCTCACTATTGCTGATGCCAGCCTCTTCCCCAGTTGCCCTGCGGTGGGGCCTGGCCTCACGGTCATCGCCAATGCCATGCGTATAGCTGAATCCCTGAAGGCTTCCCTTTTTAACTCCTGATCCGATGACATCTTCTCCCGCTAAATCTATTGATCAAGGCTTGAAGCCTGCGGAGTTGCAGCGTATTTCAGAACGGGACCAGGGCCTAGAGCCCTGGTCTCTATGGGGCAGCTATCTGCCTGAGCGCCAATGGGGCACGGTTAGGGAGGATTATTCGGCCGACGGTGACGCCTGGAGTTCCTTCCCCCATGACCATGCCCGCTCCCGTGTTTATCGCTGGGGAGAAGATGGATTGCTGGGAATCTGCGACGAGCAATGTCGTCTCTGTTTTTCATTGGCCCTCTGGAATGGTGTTGACCCAATTCTGAAGGAGCGTCCATTCGGCCTGGCCAATCAGGAGGGTAACCACGGAGAGGATATTAAGGACTACTATTTTCACATTGATAATACGCCAACCCACAGCTTCATGCGGGGCTTGTATAAGTATCCCCAGGCTGCATTTCCCTATCAGCATTTGCTCGAGGAGAATGGCAGGCGTGGCCGTGATGTGCCTGAATTCGAACTTGTAGATACCGGAACCTTCGATCAAAATCGTTATTTTGATGTCTTTATAGAGTACGCAAAGGCATCATCTACAGACATTTTGATCAGGATTCGTGCGGTTAACCGAGGGCCTGATCCAGCTCCGATACATCTTTTGCCTACCGTTTGGCTTCGCAACACTTGGGCATGGGGTTATCCAGGCGAGGTTCGTAAGCCTATGTCGCTTGAGAATGATCGTGTATTAATCCCCCAGCTTGCTGATTTGCCGGCATGCGAGCTTTTGTGTAAGGAGACTGGCCAGTGGTTGTTTACTGATAACGAAACTAATTATCAAAGACTTTTTAATCAGCCGAATACCACTCCTTACCAGAAAGATGGATTCCATCGCTTCTTGATTGGCTCTGAGCATGGGGCTATTAATCCAGATCAAAATGGAACAAAAGCGGCTTGCCTATTACAGCGAACACTCGCTCCTGGCGAGGAGTGGTGCCTGGAACTGCGTTTGAGGCCTTGCGACAATACCGATGAACCCTTTGGAGTGGAATTTGACAATATCTTCTTTGCCAGGGAGAAAGAGTGCCAAGAATTCAATGAATACTGCACCCCTGGCCTTTCTGGTGATCAAAGCTTGATCCATAACACGGCATTGGCCGGGTTGCTTTGGTGCAAAAAATACTACGGCTGGAGTGTTGGTAGATGGTTAGAGGGTGATCCCACCCAAGAAAAGCCGCCTGAAGGGCGAAGGTTTACGGAAACAGCCAGGTGGGATCGTCTCCATGCCCATCAGGTTATTTCGATGCCAGATGCTTGGGAATATCCCTATTTTTGCCAATGGGATTTAATGTTCCATGCCGTTGCATTTGCCACTCTTGATCCCGCAACTGCAAAGGAGCAGTGCATGCTTTTACGTTCTCCTCATTACACCAATCCGACCGCACAAACCCCTGCCTATGAATGGGCATTATCCGATCCCAATCCTCCCATTGGGGCATGGGCGGCCATGCGAATTTTCCAAATTGAAGAAAGGCAAACCGGCAACCGGGACACGATGTTCCTGGCCTCATCAATGCGCAAGCTGCTCTTGGAATATGGTTGGTGGGCTAACCGAAATGCTAGGGATGGTGACAACATTTTTGATGGAGGCTTTCTAGGGCTGGATAATATTGCTGTTTTTGATCGCCGTTTCCCGCTTCGCGATGGTAGCCGAATCGAACAGTGCGATGGCACTGCATGGATGGCATCGCTGAGCCTTAATATGTTAAATATAGCGGTAGAGTTGAGTAAGGATGTTCCAGGATATTCTGACATTTGTGAGCGTTTTGTTTATGATTTTTCTCTACTGGCAATCACTCTCAATTCGCCGGCTTCCCAGTCTGCCCATGGATTCGTAAATTGGGATGAGGATGATGGTTTTTACTACGATGTTCTCAAGCGTCCAGATGGAAGTTCTGCCTATCTGCGGACCCGCTCCCTGTCCGGCTTAATCCCCATGCTCGCCGTAGCCAGCTTTGATCGTGAGACAGTCGATCGTTTGCCAGTGTTAGATGTTAAAAGTAGTTTGGCTTGGTTTGTGCATGAGCGCACTTCCCCTACCTGGCTTGAGCACAATTTAGGCAAATGGAACAACGATCGCCTCTTATTTACCCTCGTACCCACGGATCGTCTCCGAAGGATCTGTGAACGTCTGTTTGATGAAGAAGAGTTCCTTTCACCCTATGGCATCAGGGGGCTTTCAAAAGTATATGAATCAGATCCCTATTCATTTACGGAGGGTGCTGATAGTGAGCAGCTGGCCTATAGCCCCGGGGATAGCCCTGTCGGTATGTTTGGCGGCAATTCGAATTGGCGCGGCCCAGTCTGGATGCCACTTAATTTTCTTATAATTGAGTCCTTGCAGAAATATGCCCACTTCTATGGCGATAATTTCAAGGTTGAGTTTCCTGCACGCTCTGGCAATTGGATTAATCTCTGGGAGGCCTCCCTTGAATTAGAGAAACGCCTGGTAAGCATCTTTACTAGAAATCAAGATGGCCAGAGGCCTTTTAATGGTGATGTTCAGCTGTTTCAGGAAGATCCCCACTGGCGTGACCTAATTGCCTTTAACGAATATTTTCATGGCGACCATGGGCGAGGCATGGGGGCTTCCCACCAGACAGGCTGGACAGCGATGGTGGCCAAGATGATTACACAATTGAACCGTTACCCGAATGGGTAGCGGCTAGCTTTCGCCTGCTTTTTGTTCACCATGGCTATCCATCAAAACAACGCTGCTTTGCCTGGGCCCTCCATGGCCATCTCACCTTTGCCTGAGGCACGCCAGCTGGAGGTGGCCGACGGTGCCCATTTTGATGTGGTGATTATCGGTAGTGGTGCTGGCGGAGGCACCTTGGCTCGCCACTTGGCACCCAGTGGTAAAAAAATATTGATTCTGGAACGGGGTGATTGGCTACCCCAGGAGCCCGAGAACTGGGATGCGGAGGAGGTATTTCAGAAGGGTCGCTACGTTTCTAAGGACATCTGGTACGACAAACAGGGCAAGGCCTTTCAACCTGGCAGCCACTATTTCGTGGGTGGCGCTACAAAAATGTATGGCGCGGCCCACTTCCGCCTGCGCCAACAGGATTTTGAGGAGTTGGTCCACTTTGATGGTATTTCTCCTTCCTGGCCCCTGCGCTACAGCGACTTTGAGCCCTATTACCAGCGGGCTGAGCAGATGTACCACGTGCATGGACTGCGGGGTGAGGATCCCACCGAACCACCCTGCAGTAGTGCCTATCCCCATCCCCCAATTGCCCACGAGCCCCGCATTCAGAAGCTCGTCGACGATCTTCGTTCAGCGGGGTTACACCCCTTCCATGCTCCCACTGGGGTAATGCTTGATGAGGATAATTTTCCCTTTAGCCGTTGCCGTAAGTGCAACTGCTGTGATGGCTTTCCCTGCTTGATGCATGCCAAGTCTGATGCGGAAGTGCTTGGTGTCAGACCTGCTTTGGGTGCCCATAACGTATCTCTGCTAACCCGGGCCCATGTAAAGCGGTTGGTGACAGATCCATCTGGTCGTTCTGTTAAATCTGTCGAGCTCGAGCGAGATGGCGCCCCCATGACCGTCAGTGGTGATGTGGTTGTGGTCAGTTGTGGTGCTGCAAATAGTGCGCGTTTGCTGCTGATGTCGGCCAACGACAAGCATCCAAATGGCTTGGCCAATGGCTCGGACCAGGTTGGTCGTAACTATATGTTCCACAATAGTAAGGCAATGGTTGCCCTGTCCCATGAGCCGAATACCACAACTTTCCAGAAGACTATTTCTGTAAATGATTGGTACCTAGGTGATGCCGATTTTGATTACCCCATGGGTAATATTCAGATGACCGGTAAGACCAATGGCACGATCATGAAGGGCTATGCCCCCCTTGAAACTTTCCTGATGCCTGGCTGGTCGATGGATAAGATTGCCGAGCATGCCCTTGATTTTTGGATTTCCTCAGAAGATCTCCCCGCTGCTGAAAACCGAGTAACCGTTAATGGCAATGGTGATATCAAGCTGAATTATACGCTTAATAATCAAACTGCTGCCCACCGCCTCTATGGACGTTTGACCGATCTGCTGGATCGCCTTTACTTAAAAAATCATCTTATTGAGCGACAGTTCTATATCAAGAGCGATATGAATATTGCTGCAGTCGGGCACCAGGCCGGTACATGCCGTTTTGGCAAGGACCCAGCAAGCTCGGTTTTGGACCTTGATTGCAAGGCCCATGAACTCGATAACCTTTACGTTGTAGATACCAGTTTCATGCCCACAATTGGCGCGGTCAACCCATCCCTTACCGCCATCGCCAACGCCCTGCGTGTTGGGGATCATCTGTTGGCTAGATTGTAGAACTATATAACTTCAGCCC
>NZ_JAGQBV010000008.1:0-59635 GCF_024345815.1 Cyanobium sp. HWJ4-Hawea
TGCTGGTTGGTCACCATGGCCTGCTGGCCGCCCTGTTGGGCCAATTGCCGGAGGAGAAGCGATCGGCGGCCCGCTCAGCCCTTACAAATTTTGACAGCCTCGCCCTTACCCAATTAGCTGAATCAGAGGGCGAGCAAAGACTGCTGACTTCCTTGATGCGTCTGAGGGGAACACCGGAAGCCGTGATCGGGCAGTTGAAGCAGGCGATTGGCCCCAACCAAATAATTGATCAAATGGAATTCAGCCTGGCCCTGCTGGCCCCTGCAGCAGGAAGACTGGGGGTGTCGGTGCAATTGGATCCCAGTTTCCAGCCCCATTTCGATCTCTATGACGGACTGGTGTTCAAGTTGGTGTGCCAAGGGGCAGAGGCCCCCCTAGAGATCGCCAGTGGCGGCCGTTATGACGCCCTGGTGGGCCGCTTTAGCCCTGCGGGTGAAGATGCAGCGGGCATGGGTTTTGGCTTCGCGGTGGAGGCGGTCAGGGAGTTGCTCTACGGGGAAGTCGCTGATCCGATCAGGGAGAAACCAGTGCTAGTCGGCTATGGCCCGACGGTCCCCCTGGCGGCAGCCCTGGATCGGTTGGAGGAACTTCACGCCATGGGGGTGGCAGCTGAGTTGCTTGGTGAGCCGGCGGCCAGCCAGGGGGAGGCCCAGGCCAGGGCGAATGGGCGCAATTCCAGCAGCCTGGAATGGGTCACTGACTAGGATCAAGCTGGTTTTTCTGCCTAAGCAGTACCTGCGCTCCCCATGGCCCACACCATCGTGACCAACGTCTGCGAGGGGGTTGCAGATTGCGTGGATGCCTGCCCAGTGGCCTGCATCCACCCTGGCCAGGGGGCTAATAGCAAGGGCACCAACTTTTATTGGATTGATTTCGACACCTGCATCGACTGCGGAATCTGCCTGCAGGTCTGTCCGGTAGCTGGGGCAATCATTCCTGAGGAGAAGCCCGACCTGCAAAAGGCAGGCTGAGATCCGCTTTCGAGCCCAGCTAAACGCTTCAAATCACGGTGCGGTTTCCTGCCCATGCACCCCCCTTGGCGCCGGGGACGTGAGCACGGGAATCTGGATGGATCCGCATAACACCTCCGTGCTGCAGGCAGAACAGGGTCAGATCCAGATCCATACAGAGAACATCTTCCCGATCATCAAAAAGGCTGTCTACAGCGGCCATGAGGTATTCCTGAGGGAGCTGGTCAGTAACGGCGTTGATGCGATCAGCAAGCGCCGGATGGCAGCCATGGCTGGTGATTGCCAGGAGGGCAGCGAGGGCCTGATTTCGATCCGAATCAATCGAGAAGCAAACACCCTCACAATTTCCGACAACGGCATCGGCATGGACGCCGATGAGGTGAAGCGCTACATCAACCAGGTGGCCTTCTCGAGCGCAGAGGATTTTCTCGAGAAATACAAGCAGGAAAGCGACGCAATCATTGGCCACTTTGGACTGGGCTTCTACTCCAGTTTCATGGTGGCCAAGCAGGTGGAAATGGTCAGCCTCAGCGCCAAGCAGGGCAGCGAGGCCGTGCGCTGGAGCTGTGATGGTTCACCCAATTTCACCCTGGAGGCCGCCGAGCGAAATGCGCCCGGCACCGATGTGGTCCTGCACCTGATGGATGAGGAGCTCGAATACATCGAGCCATCCAGGATTCGCACCCTGATCACCACCTACTGCGACTTCATGCCCGTAGCGGTGCAGCTGGAGGGTGAAACGGTCAACAAGCGCGAGGCGCCCTGGCGCAAGAGCCCCCGGGACCTCTCAGACGACGACTACATCCAGCTCTATCGCTACCTCTATCCATTCCAGGGGGACCCCCTGCTCTGGGTGCACCTAAACACCGATTACCCCTACAACCTCCAAGGAATCCTCTACTTCCCAAAGTTGGGCGGCCGGGCTGACTGGGAGAAGGGAGAGATTCGCCTCTACTGCAACCAGGTGTTCGTTAGCGATTCGATCAAGGAGGTGGTGCCCCGCTACCTGCTGCCCCTGCGGGGTGTGATCGATTCCCCTGATATCCCCCTCAATGTCAGCCGTTCTGCCCTGCAAACAGACAGAAGAGTGCGCTCAATCGGGTCATTTGTGGCCAAAAAAGTTGGGGATCGCCTCAAGCAACTGCATAGCGATGAACCCCGCCGCTATGCCGAGATCTGGGAATCCCTGGCCCCCTTCATCAAGATCGGCGCCATGGAGGACGACAAATTTGCGGAGCAGGTGGCTGATCTGGTGCTGTTTGGCACGACAGCACGGGCCCAGGAGGGTGGGGAGGCTGAACTTGCCAACCCGGATCCGATTCCCACGGATCGCCAAAGGGCCAGTGGTGCCAGTTCCTACACAACCCTGGCGGGGTACCGCGGCCGGCTTGCAGCAGACACCAGCCAGCGGATTCTCTATTGCACCGACGAGGCCGGCCAAGCCGGGCCCCTCTCACTCTGGACCAGCCAGGGAGCTGAGGTTTTGCTGGCAGACACCTTCATAGACAGTCAATTCATCCCCTGGCTGGAGATGCGCCACGGCGAACTGAAGTTTCAGCGGGTCGATGCCGAACTGGATGACTCCCTGCAGGAGAAGGAGAGTGAGCTGGCCGATGCCGATGGCAAGGACAGCTCCGAGAAGATCCGCGACCTATTCAAAACAGCCCTGGCCAACGACAAGATCACAATTCAGGTGCAGGCCCTGAAGGGTGAAAACTCCCCTGCGGCCCTGATCCTTCTGCCGGAACAGATGCGCCGCATCAACGACATGGGCGCCCTGATGGAGCAGCGCCTACCGGGCCTACCCGACCACCATGTGCTGCTGGTGAATCGAAAGCACAGCTTGGTTGAGGGTGTGCTGAAGCTGAGTGCGGGTTCCGTGATTACGGGTTCTGGCATTTCCCCCAGCCAGGAACTGGCCAATGGGCTCAGCCGCCATCTCTATGAAACCGCCCGGCTGGCAGTGGGTGGCATGGAGCCCAACGAACTGGCCGGCTACCAGCAGCGCAGCTGTGATCTGATGGGCCAGCTGATGGAGCGTGGCCTTTAGGGGCAAGCACTTTGGTAAGATCGCACCATTAATGGCTGATAGTTATGTCCCGGGTCTGCCAACTCACCGGCAAGCGCGCAAACAACGGCATGGCTGTCAGCCACTCCCACGTGCGCACCAAAAAGCTCCAGCAGGTCAACCTGCAGGAGCGTCGTCTGTGGTGGGCTGAAGGCAAGCGTTTCATCAAAATTCGGGTCTCGACCCGGGCCCTCAAGACCATCCAAAAGAAGGGCTTGGGCCCCTATGCCAAGGAGCTTGGCATTAATCTGGCCAAGATCTGATCGAAGTCAGAATCTTCAAAAACCATGGTTAGGCGAAGGTTTGTAGTTGCTACAGGACTGCTTCTACCCATCTTCATTTTCATAGCAAGCCTGTTGGTCTCTGGCCAGCAGGCTTTTGCCTTGGGAGGCACCCTGCCGGCCCTTCAGCAACCGGCCCCGCAGTTCCGGCTGGCCGGCGTACAGCCATCGGTGGCTGGCGAAGTGAGTGAGGCCATCCCTGCCGAATTGGCACTCGCCGATTTTGCCGGCCAGTGGCTGGTTCTCTATTTCTACCCCCGCGATTTCACCGGGGGTTGCACCATCGAGGCCAGGGGCTTCCAAAAAGACTTGCCCCAGTACAAAAAAATTGGTGCCCAGGTGGTGGGCATCAGTGCAGACGATCCTGAATCCCACGCGGAGTTCTGCAGCAGCGAAGGGCTGGCATTCCCCCTACTTTCCGACCCTGGTGGTGCGGTCAGCAGGTCCTATGGCAGCTGGATTGCGCCCTACTCCCAGCGCCACACTTTTTTAATTGATCCCAACGGCATCCTGAGGGAGCAATTTGTGGCCGTTAGGCCCACGGGCCACAGCGATGAAGTACTTACACAGCTGAAGGCACTTCAAGCCGAACCGATTGATCTTGCATAAGGTATTGACCTTAAAAAAATAAATGACCTTTAATCGCCGCTTTCTTCTCAAGGGTCTTTCTTTCACGGTCAAGGCGTCCCTAGCTGGAGCCTTGGCAACCGCATTGGCTGCGACCGTGCAACCGGCTCTCCTGGCCCAGAATGCGCCCCCCAAGGCTGTTGATAGCACACGTTTTTTCTTTACTGCCGACATGGGCAGTGGCCTTTCAGACCAAAAGGCCAATGGAAAGCAAATGGCATCAATCCATGGCCAACGCCCCGTTGATTTTGTGATTTTAGGTGGAGACAATATCTATCCCGATGGCAATTTGACCCTGGTCGAAACCCATTTCAACAGGCCCTACGCGGCCCTGCTGAAGGCAGGAGTTCCCTTCCATGCCGTACTGGGCAACCACGACATACGCACGGGCAATGGGGACCCCCAGGTTGCCTACAAACCCTTTGGCATGAAGGGCCGCTGGTACACCCTGAGAAAGGGGCCCATTGAATTCTTCATGCTCGACACCAACACCAATGCCCAGTGGCAATTCCAAATGCCCTGGCTAAAAAATGCACTTGCCAAGAGCAGCGCACCTTGGAAAGTGGTGGTGGGTCACCACCCAATCTATTCAGCAGGTCTCTACGGAGATGACCCCAGCGCCATCGCCAAACTAACCCCAGTATTTGCGAAATACGGAGTTCAGCTGTATCTAAATGGCCATGAACACAATTACGAGCGTACAAAGAATATCGGCGGCACAACCTATATAATTTCTGGCAATGGCGGAGCATATTTACGGCCAATCATTGCCAATGGGCGCAGCGTTAAAGTTGCCGGTACCTTTGGCTTCCTTGAGCTAGCCGCAACTCCCTCCCGTCTCCGGGTAGATGCCTGGAGCAGCAGTGGCGCCAAGATCGACGAGGTTGTGCTGACTAGGCCCTGAGATTCTTATGCCTTTAGCTGTTAGTTAAAACCAGCTTCTAATCAAGCAAACACCTTGCGGTGCTCTTGGGCCTGCAGATGTAGCTCCAAAACCTGGCCAGAGGGCAGGGGCTGATCCAGGGCCTTGCGCCAGCTTTCCAGCAACAGCTCAGGAAAGGCTGGATCTGCCAGGGAATGGCATGGACAGCCCAGATCCTTGGCCGCCGCCGCCACCTTGGGGTCGTAGCTCAAGGCCGCCACGGGACACCCTGCCAGGGCCGCCAAAATCAGGCCGTGCAGGCGCATGGCCACAACCAAACCTGCCCCGGCAAATACGGCCATCGCCTCCCTTGGGTGTTTGGGAATCACCTCCCGACTGCGGGCCCCAAGGGCAGGAGGCAGGAGATCTTGCTGCCGGAGGGAGGCCAACAGGCCCTGGTCCTGGTGGCCATGGAAGGCCAGCCAGATCACCTCCCGGTTGCCTGCCTCTGCAAGGGAGGCCAGGGCTTCTAGGTAGGGATGCCAGCCCGCCCCATCGAGTTGGGCTGTATCGAGCAGGGAGGTGGGCCGCAGACAAACCACAATCGGTCCACCCCGGCCTCGCCACGGTTGGGGCGCCAGGCCCCAAACCGGATCGGGTGCCACCGGGGCGGTTACACCCCAGCGGCCGGCGAGGTCCGCCGATGCCTGATCCCGCCAGCTGATGGCGGCAGCCAGGGGTAGGAGCCTGCGCACGAACCATCGGCTGCGGCGGCGGCCTAGGGGCCCGAGCCCCTGCCCCCAGAGCAACACCTGCTTGCCCCTCATTCGGGCCGCAGCAATCAGGGCGCCGTAATAAATCAGGCTTTTGAAGCTGGTGGAATCCTGCAGGAGGCTGCCCCCACCGAGCACCAGGGCGTCCACCTGCCTGAGGGCCGCAAGCACCTGGGCCAGGGAGCGGCGCTGCACGGTTGCCACCCCAAAGCGCTCCTGGACCTGGGTTTGGTCGTGGGCCGTGACTATCGCCCTGGAGCCCTGGGGCAGCTGGGAAAGGGCCACCTCCAGGAGGGCGTCATCACCGAGGTTGTGCTCCCCGTAGTAGCCGCATAGCAAGAAGGTTTTGCCTGGCGCCAAAGCGAGATCCCTGCCCGTAAATTGCAACCATTCCAGTCTCACCGCTTGCACGCCCTATCCCTACCCACCTGGTGGATCCACGTTGCCTCGGTGCTCGAGTGGGCCGCCGCGATGTTGGCGGTTCAACGCCTAGGCCAGGTTCGCAACGAGGGTGGTTGGCGCTGGCTGAGCCTGGCGATGCTGCCGGCCCTAATCAGTGCAATGGCTGCCTGCACCTGGCATTTATTTGATAACAGCACGGAGCTGGAGGGGCTGGTGGTTTTTCAAGCAGCCCTGACTACCCTCGGGAATGGGGCCCTGGCCCTGGCTGCCTGGAACTTGCTGCGCCAACAAATGCAGGTCAAGCCATGAATTCAGCCCAGGCGGCTAATTCCCTAATGGCTTGGCTAGCGGGAATTGATCCCAGCCCCCTATTCGTTATTTCCCTGCTGCCCTACCTGGCCTTTCTGTGGTGGGCTGGAAAGGTAGAAGCCTTTCCCCGCCTAGCATTCAAGGGTTTCCAACTGACCCTGGTGTTTGTGGCCGTTACCATTGCCGCTGCCCTAATCGCCGAGCTGCGTTTCGGCCAGGTATTGGCCAATGTGGATTCCCTCCATGGCGCCGCCGAATCGTTTCTCACCATTTCGAATTTGGTGGTGGCGCTGGGGTTCTCCAGGGCTGTTCAACAGGCCCGGGAATGAACAAGTCTTAAGGATTGTGCCCAGCGGCAAGGACCCCTCTGAGAATGGGGCGTCGGTTTTGTAGCTCCATGATCGCTCCACTTTTGGCTGTGGCCCCTGCCTCCATCACCTGGACGCCCACGGCGGCCCTGGTGATGATCGTTTGCAACGTGATTGCCATTGTCATCGGCAAGGCCACGATCAAGCACCAAAACACCGGCCTGCAGCTACCTAACAACGCCCTCTTCGGCGGATTTAGCCACGGCGCCATGCTGGGCACCCTGAGCCTGGGCCACATCCTCGGCATGGGAGCGATCCTGGGCCTGGCCACCCGCGGCGTTGTCTGAAGCAACCTGGCCCTAGCGCCAGCCCAGGCCATAGGCCAGGGCTTTGAGCCCATAGCGCTCAAAGCGGTAATCAAAGAAAAGGGCAGAGAGATCCTCTGCCCTTTTTGCTTGCAAGCCCGTAAGTAGACGATCCAACCGACGGTCAGCCACCTGATCGGTCAGACCCAGCCAGGTGCGACGGGCCAAACGTCCACTCAAGCTCCAGCGGCGGCCCAGGGCCTGGCGCAATTGCTGTGGATAGGCCGCCAGCAGTCGATCGGCATTAGTTGGATCCGCCAGGGTTTCCAGCAAGAGGGGAGCCAGCACCCTGGCACTGGTGAGGGCATGGCGAATTCCCTCACCCCCCAGCAGGTTTGCAGTGCTGACTGCATCGCCAAGGCCTAGCAAGCGGCCCCGTTGATGGGCTTCCTGGCGCCGCACGGTGCTGCGGATGCGGCCGCCGTGGCGATCAAGCACCGTGGCCTTCCCCAGGCCAGTGAATTCGATTAAGTGGGCGAGCTCCCGCTGCAGGGGCAACTGCCGTCGACGGGGGTCCACCAATCGGCATACGCCGAGCTTTAGCTGGTGGTTGGCCATCGGAAAGATCCAGCCGTAGCCCTGCTCCACCCAGGTGCTGCCGATAAAAAAGCTGAGCCGGCTTGACCAGGCCTCCGCCTGCTCGGCTGATGTTTCCAGCAACCACTCAACCCCCAGGCCACTGACCAGGCCATCCCGGCCCCTGGTGGAGGCCTGCGCCGGTTCACCCAGCAGGGCGCGGCGCTCCCCCGTTGCATCGACCACCCAGCGGCTTGTAACCGTGGCGATCTGGCCCGATGGCCCACGCAATTGGGTCAGGACATGGTCGGCCTGCTGCTGGCAGCCGAGGGCCTGCCAGCCCAAAAGGATCCGCCCGCCCCAGGCATCTACCTGCTGCACCAACCAAAGGCGCAGCTTGGCGAAGTCCAAGACGGCACCGAGGGGTTGCTCGGCGAGCCATTGGCGCCTGGCCTGCTGGGGCCCGAAGAGCTGCCAGCCATTCCAGCGAGTGGCAATAATTTCAGCTGGCAGGCCAAAACGATCCAGGCTGGCCAGGGGCATGGCCGCACTGCTGAAGGCAGCCTGGCTGAGGTCGGCCAGCCGATCGATCAGCACCACATCAACGCCAGCCTGGGCAAGGCTGCGGGCTAGCTCTGCTCCAGCAGGGCCGGCGCCCACCACCAACACATCACACCGCCGGTCGAGCAAGGGCCCTAAACGGCAACCGCCTGGCGGTTTTGATTACTGAAGGCAGGCTGAAAACGCTGCAGGATCGAATCGGCCATCTGGGCTGGGGTAAGGCCCAGGCTTTGCTTGCTTTGGTCGGGGGTGGCATGGTCGACCAGCACATCGGGAATGCCGATGCGGTAGACGGGCACCAGGACGTTGTGGTCTACGAGGGTTTCCACCACGGCTGAGCCAAAGCCACCGGCGAGGCTGCCTTCCTCCATGGTGACCACCCTGCCGATGCGCTCGGCCATCGGCAGGATCAGGGCTTCATCAAGGGGACGCAGGAAACGGGCATTGATGACGGCTGCCCGCACATCCTGCTCCTGCAGCAGTCCTGCCGTGGCCATGGCAGGAGCCACCATGGCGCCATAGGCCACGATCAGAAGGTCATCGCCATCGGTAAGCAACTCACCGCGACCGATTTCCAAGGGCTCAAAACCCTCCTCCGCCAAGGGCACGCCCTCGCCTTCGCCCCGGGGAATGCGCAATGCACAGGGGCCGCTGTGGTGAATGGAGGTCACCAACATGCGCTGCAGCTCAGCCTCATCCTTAGGGGCCATCACCGTGAAATTGGGAACGGCCCTGAAGTAGCTGATGTCGTATTGACCCTGGTGGGTTGGACCATCGGCGCCAACGATGCCGGCCCGATCGAGCACGAAGGTGACCGGCAGGTTCTGGACGCCCACGTCGTGGATCAGTTGGTCGTAGGCCCGCTGCAGGAAAGTGCTGTAGATCGCCACAACGGGCTTTACCCCCTCGCAGGCCATGCCGGCGGCCATGGTCACGGCGTGCTGCTCGGCGATGCCCACATCGAAATACTGCTGGGGGCAGGCCTTTTCCAGCAGATCAAGGCCCGTGCCCGTGGCCATGGCGGCGGTGATGCCCACCACGGTGGGGTCCTGTTCGCAGAGTTTGACCAGGGTCTGGCCAAAGACCTTGCTGTAGCTCGGGGGCTTGGGCTTGCTGGAGGGGTAGGCCTTACCGGTTTTCAGATCAAAGGCTGATTGGGCGTGGTAGCCGACCTGGTCGGCCTCGGCGAAGGGATAGCCCTTGCCCTTGGTGGTGGCAACGTGAACCAGCACCGGTCCATCGGTGCGGTGGGCCTGCTCAAAGGTGCGCACCATCTCGGCGATGTTGTGGCCATCGATCGGGCCGATATAGGTGAAGCCCAGCTCCTCAAACACAGCTCCCACCTTGGGTACGGCCAGGCGCTTCATGCTCTCCTTGAGGTTCTTGAGCTCGGAGGGCAATTCACCGTGGAGGAAGGGAAGTTGCTTGATCGCCCCCTCGGCGTTGTCCTGTAAAAACTGGAGGGGTGGGCTGAGCCTCATCCGGTTGAGGTAGGTGGAGAGGGCCCCCACGGGCGGTGAGATCGACATGTCGTTGTCGTTGAGCACCACCAGCAATTTGGTGTGGGGCATATGGCCCGCATGGTTAATCGCCTCCAGGGCCATGCCACCGGTGAGGGCGCCATCGCCAATTACGGCCACACACTTGAAATCCAGGCCGCGGCGATCGCGGGCCAGGGCCATGCCCAGGGCAGCGGAAATGGAGGTGGAGGCATGACCGGCGCCGAAGTGGTCGAAGCGGCTCTCACAACGCTTCAAGTAGCCGGCGACCCCGTCCTTCTGGCGCAGGCTGTCGAAGCTCTTGTAGCGGCCGGTGAGCAATTTGTGGGGATAGGCCTGGTGACCCACGTCCCAGACGACCTTGTCGTGGTCTAGGTCGAGGGTTTGGTAGAGGGCCAGGGTGAGCTCAACCACCCCCAGCCCAGGGCCCAGGTGGCCACCGCTGGTGGAGACCACCTCTAGGTGGCGCTCGCGCACCTGGCGGGCAATGGCTTCCAGTTCAGCGGTGCTGAGGCCGTGCAGCTCGTTCGGATGGCTCAGCTCGCTGAGGTGCATGCAACGGGCCCTTAATTGGCGTGCAATCTAGGCCTTTCGCCCTGCCGGGTTGTACGGATTGCGACACTGGAAGCATGAGTCAGGCCGAAGCCAACTACCTCCAGCGAATCCTGCGGGCCCGCGTCTACGACGTGGCCATTGAATCCCCTTTGGAAGCGGCGCCAAACCTCTCAGCCCGGCTCGGCAACAAGGTGCTGCTCAAACGCGAAGACCTGCAGCCGGTCTTCAGCTTCAAGCTGCGGGGCGCCTTCAACAAGATGGTCCACCTCGGAGCGGCGGATCTGGCCAAGGGGGTGATCGCCGCCAGTGCGGGCAACCACGCCCAGGGGGTGGCCCTGGCCGCCCAAAAGCTGGGCTGCCAGGCGGTGATCGTGATGCCAGTCACCACCCCAGAGATGAAGGTGAAGGCGGTGGCGGCCCGGGGTGCGGAGGTGGTTTTGTTTGGCGACAACTACGACGCGGCCTGTAGGGAGGCGAGGCGGTTGGAGCAGGAGCGGGGCCTCAGCTTTATCCATCCCTTCGACGATCCGGATGTAATTGCTGGCCAGGGCACGATTGCCATGGAAATCCTGCGCCAATGCGCCAATCCGCCCGATGTGATCTATGTGGCGGTGGGCGGTGGTGGCCTGATTGCCGGAATTGGTACCTATGTAAAAGAGCTCTGGCCCCAGGTCCAGGTGGTGGGTGTCGAACCGACCGATGCCGACGCCATGACCCAATCCCTGGCGGCTGGCAAAAGGGTGCGGCTCGATCAGGTGGGCCTGTTTGCCGATGGGGTGGCCGTAAGGGAGGTGGGCGAGCTCACCTTTGCCCTGGCCCAGCGCTGCGTGGATCGGATGGTGACCGTAAACACCGATGCGATCTGTGCCGCCATCAAAGACGTATTTGAAGACACCCGCTCGATCCTTGAGCCGGCCGGAGCCCTGGCGGTGGCAGGCATGAAGGCCGATGTGGCGGCCCAGGGCCTGCAGGGGCAAACCCTGGTGGCCGTGGCCTGCGGCGCAAATATGAATTTCGATCGACTGCGCTTTGTGGCGGAGCGCACCGAAATAGGTGAAGACCGCGAAGCGATGTTGGCGGTGGAGATCCCAGAGGAGGCAGGAAGCCTGCGGCGTTTCTGCACCCTGCTGGGCAAAAGAAATCTCTCCGAATTCAGCTACCGCCTTGCCGATCCAAAGGTGGCCCACATTTTTGTGGGGGTGCAAACCAGCGGCAGCGCCGACGAGCAGCAACTGATCACGGATCTCACGGCGGCAGGTTTTCCCTGCCTCGACCTATCCAACAACGAACTCGCCAAACTGCATTTGCGCCACATGGTGGGCGGGCGGCTGCCGGCCAGCGCCTTGAAGGCAGCCGGCACGGAGGGTGGCAATGGGGAGGGCCATAGCGAGGAACTGCTCTATCGATTTGCCTTTCCAGAGCGCCCTGGGGCCTTGATGGCCTTCCTGACCAGCCTGCACCCCAACTGGAATATCAGCATCTTCCACTACCGCAACCACGGCGCCGATGTGGGCAGGATCGTGGTGGGTGTGCAGGTTCCCCCAGCCGAAAGACCGCAATGGCTGAGTTTTTTAACCGGCCTCGGCTACGAATACGTGGATGAAACAGCCAACCCCGCCTACGGGCTGTTTTTGGGTAGCAGCCCAGTTCTTGCAAACGGTGTGCAGGCCTAGGGCCAAAGCCAAATAGCTGCGGTACCGTTCGGCCATTGGCGATGGGAGGGCCGTTGAGTAGTGCTAACCCGGAAGCCCTGGCTGGGCTCTCCCTGCCAGCCCGCATGGAGGCAATCCTCTACTTGAAGGGTCGGGCGATGACCCTGGCTGAGTTGGCGGCGATAGCTGGCATCAGCAGGGAGGAGGCGGAGATAGGTCTGATCAGCCTGATGGCCGATTACGCCCACCGCGAAACCGCCCTGGAGGTGCGCCAGGAGGGGCAGCGTTACAGCCTGCAACTGCGCGATGGCCTGGGTGACCTGGTCCAAAACCTTTTGCCGGTGGATCTCTCCACGGCGGCCCTGCGCACCCTGGCGACGATTGCCCTGAAAAAGCGGATCCTGCAATCGGATCTGGTGGAGTTGCGGGGATCAGGCGCCTACGACCACATCAAGGAATTGCTGGCCCAAAACTTCATCGAGCGCAAACGCCAGAGCGAAGGGCGTTCCTTTTGGCTGACCCTTAGCGAGAAATTTCATCGCACCTTCGCCGTCAAAACCGATGAAATCCAGCCCCGCTCAAAAAGTGCAAGTGTGGACAAGCCAGAAAAGGTAGGTGACTGGCAGGAGGCTGCCTAGATTCTCGAAACGCTGTTCCGTTCACCCCGAGGTCCATGGAAATATTTGCCCTGTTGCTGAGTGTGCTCAGCCGGACTCTGGAGATTTACTCCCTGATCCTGTTGGTAAGGGTGCTGTTGAGCTGGTTCCCAAATCTGGATTGGAGCAACCCCCTCTTGGCAACGGTTAGCTCGATTACGGATCCCTATCTCAATGCCTTTCGGGGTCTGATCCCACCGATTGGCGGCCTGGATATCTCGTCAATTTTGGCCTTCCTAGCCCTGAGCTTTGGCCAGCAACTTCTCGGCAGCGCCAGCGTCAGCTTGCTGGCCAGCAGCCTTTAGCCAAGCAGCTCCTGCTCCAGGGGCAGCAGTTCGTCGTCGACCCCGGCACGGGTGCGCACCGGGGCACTGAAACCGCGGGCCTTAACGCTACGGAAAGTGATCGGACCAGGGGTGCCTGAGGGCACGGCCAGGCGCAGGGCAAAGCTCGATTTGCCGGGTGGCACATCGCCAATCGAACCAACCCTGGTGCGGTTCTGGAGCACGGGTTCACCGCTCGAATCCAGGATCAGGGCAAAGACATCCGTATCGGCAACGATCTTTTTAGTGGGATTTGTGACCACCCCCCTCAGGGCGTAGCAACTGGCCCCAGTGGGGCGGCGCAATTCAGGTTGGGCGCCGGCATCCCCCGCAGGGCAGGGCTCGAGGGTCACCTCGGCAACAGCCAGCTCCACAGCCCAGGCAGGAGCTGGCCAACAAAGCAGCAGTAGGGCCAGGCAGCTGGTCAGGCCCGCCAGCAACAGGCGCTTGCTGGGCCCAAGGGTGATCGAGCTAGTTCTCTTCAACGGTTATCGCCACTGCCTGAGATCACGTTACGGGCATCGCGACTGGCCAGTTTGTCGAGATTGGCCAGGGCGATTTGGTCGAGGTCTAGGCCCAGCTCAGTAGCCAGTTGGGCCACGTACCAGAGCACATCCCCCAATTCCAGCTTGAGGCTGGCCACCGCTTCGGCCGAAAAAACGCCGCCCTGGTCGCGCAGCACCTTCTTTACCTTGTCGGCCACTTCGCCCGCTTCACCACTCAGGCCAAGGGTGGGGTAGATCGGATTGGCACCGGCGCCGGGGTAGCGGGCGGTTGAGCGGGACTGCTGTTGGTAGGCCTGAAAGTCCATCGAAACGCCTGGGGATGGGAGCCCGGATGGTAGTTTCCGACTTACAGATGACCATCAGATGCCGAAGCCAGATCTGACTCGTCGTACCAAGATCGTGGCCACAATCGGTCCGGCCACCGAATCAGCTGAAATGCTGCGCGAGTTAATCGGGGCCGGCGCAACCACCTTCCGCCTCAATTTCTCCCACGGCGACCACAGCGAGCACGCTGCCCGCATCGCCACTATTCGCCAAGTTGGTGAAGAGCTAGGCATCCACGTTGCGATCCTGCAGGACCTGCAGGGCCCCAAAATTCGCCTGGGCCGCTTTGCCGCAGGCCCCATCACCCTGGCCAAGGGAGATCCCTTCACCCTTACATCCCGGAACGTTTCCTGCGACCAGAGCATCGCCAATGTCACCTACGACAAGTTGGCGGATGAAGTTGTGCCAGGCAGCAGGATCCTGCTCGACGACGGTCGGGTTGAAATGGTGGTCGACCGGGTCGACCAGGGCCTGCAAACCCTCTATTGCTCCGTGACAGTGGGAGGGGTGCTCTCCAACAACAAGGGGGTGAACTTCCCGGATGTGCAGCTCTCGATCCGCGCCCTTACCGATAAGGACCGGGTGGATCTGGAATTTGGTCTGGCCCAGGGGGTTGATTGGGTAGCCCTCAGCTTTGTGCGCAACCCCTCGGACATGCGCGAAATCCGCGACCTGATCCGCAGCCACGGCCATGAAACGCCAGTGGTGGCAAAGATTGAGAAGTTCGAAGCGATCGACCAGATCGACGACATCCTGCCCCTCTGCGATGGCGTGATGGTGGCCAGGGGTGACCTGGGGGTGGAGATGCCCGCCGAGGAGGTGCCGCTGCTGCAGAAGGAATTGATCCGCAAGGCCAACAGCATGGGCATTCCGGTGATTACCGCCACCCAAATGCTCGACTCGATGGTGTCTTGCCCCAGGCCCACCCGGGCCGAAGTGAGCGATGTGGCCAATGCCATTCTCGATGGCACCGATGCGGTGATGCTTTCAAACGAGAGTGCCGTGGGCGATTTCCCCGTGGAAGCTGTGGCCACCATGGCCACCATTGCCAGGCGCATTGAGCGGGACTACCCCCACCGGGTGGTTGACAACCACATGGCCTCAAGCATTTCCAATTCGATCTGCCAGGCCGTTGGCAGTATCGGCAGACAACTGAATGCGTCCGCAATCCTGCCGCTTACAAAATCCGGATCTACGGCCCGCAATGTGAGCAAGTTCCGCCCCAGCACCCCAATCCTGGCGATCACCAGCGAGAAGGATGTGGCCCGCCAGCTGCAGCTGGTCTGGGGCGTCAATCCCCTTTTAGTGGAGGAGCAGGACAGTCCGGCCCTGACCTTTGCGGTGGCCATTGACCAGGCCAAGCACCTTGGCCTGCTCCAGGATTCCGACCTTGTGGTTCAGACCGCCGGCACCGTGCTTGGGGTCAGTGGTTCGACTGATTTAGTTCAGGTGGGCACCGTGGCCGACATCCTGGGTAGGCGCACCTCGGTTTAGTAGGCAGCCATGGCCAAAAATCTGCCCCTGGCTGAAACCGTTGGGATGGCCTTGAGCACCCTCAGGGCAAACCGCTTGAGAAGTCTGCTGACGATGCTGGGCATCGTGATCGGCAACGCATCGGTGATCACCCTTGTGGGCGTGGGCAGGGGTGCCCAAAATCTCGCCGAAGGCCAGCTCAGCAACCTGGGGGCCAACGTGTTGTTTGTGGTGCCAGGCAACAACGACACCCGGCGTCAGGGCATCGACTTTCCCAAAACCCTCGTGCTTGAGGATGCCAAGGCAATCGCCGAGCAGGTGCCGAGCGTCAAAAGGGTGGCTCCCCAAATCACCCTTTCTGAGGTGGTCCAGGCGGGGGAGGTGAGCAGCTCCACCTCCATAGCCGGGGTGACCCCAGAGTTTTTACCGGTCCGCCAGTTCGAGGTGGCCCAGGGACGTTTTTTCAGCAAGGGCGATTTGGAGGGGGCCCGCAACCTGGCCGTGATTGGCCCGGATCTGGCCACCAAGCTCTTTGGCAACAAACCGGCGATTGGCCGCCAACTGCGGATTCGCAACCAACCCTTCGAGGTAATTGGCCTGCTCCAGGCCAAGGGTGCCGTATTTGGCCAAAACCAGGATGAGAACGCCTATGTGCCCCTGACCACCATGGTCAGCCAGCTGTCGGGCAGGGATCCCACCTATGGGGTGAGCCTCAATTTCATCAGTGTGGAAGCCCGGGATCAGGAGAGCACCGGGGCCGCCAGTTTTCAGATCACCAATCTGCTGCGGCAGCGGCACCGGATCCTGCGGGAGGACGACTTTGCCGTGCGCTCCCAGAAGGACGCCCTGACAATTGTGAGCACGATCACCGGTGGACTGACCCTGATGCTGGGGGCCATTGGCGCCGTTTCCCTGCTGGTGGGCGGCATCGGAATCATGAACATCATGTTGGTATCGGTTAGCGAACGCACCGAGGAAATCGGCCTGCGCAAGGCCCTTGGGGCCCGCAGTGGCGACGTGCTGTTGCAATTTCTGGTGGAATCCCTGGTGCTTTCAAGCCTGGGGGGCGTGATCGGCAGCGGCCTAGGCATGGGTGCCATTGGCATCGTGGCCGCCGTAACTCCCTTGCCCGCCACAATTGGGGCCGGCACGGTTTTGGTGACGGTGCTCCTCTCTGGCTCGATCGGCCTGTTTTTTGGGGTGGTGCCCGCCCGACGGGCAGCGCGCCTAGATCCGATCGCAGCCCTCCGCAGCCTATAGGCCAGCCGTGGAGATTGAACCGGCCAAAAACCAAAGAAATGCTGAAAAAGGCAAATCTGTGCCAACTGCTACGGGGGCAGTGGTTCTGGTGATGTCTTGATAGGGAGATATTTGGCAATTCATCGTGGAGCTCTTCGCCTGCGGCTACCGCAACGCAACCGATCGGATGGTGATCCTGCGCTGTGTTGGTCCTGAAGAGTTCTTTTTAGAGCGGGTGGTGTTTCCCTTCGACCTGCTCAGTTTTGAATGCCCCAAGAGCGCTGAAATTGAAATTTGGACCCACAGCCTGGGCGGACCAGAACTGGTGGAGCACTTTTTGGCCTCAACCCTGCTCCTGGAGCAACCCCAGCCCAAACCCCAGGAACAAGCCCAGCCCCAACAGCACTGGGTGGCAGCCTGATAGCCGGCTAGCAACTAAAACGGAGGTGGGGCGGCAACGTTACAGTTGTTAAACAAGTCTCTCAGCTATGAACCAGCGCTGGCGCCTGATTGCCCTCTGGGCCCTGCCCCTTGCAGTGGCCGCATTCTTCGGATGGCAGCTCCTCAGCTCTGGTGGAACGGCCCAACTGGGCAGCACCGGAGCTGCTCCAGCCACGGTGGCCCCCCGCAATGCTGCGGTTGCCCGCATGAGCTACGGCCGCTTCCTCGACTACGTGGACGCTGGCCGGGTAACGGCGGTGGATATTTTTGATGGCGGCCGCAGTGCCGTCATAGAGGCGGTAGATCCCGATCTCGACAACCGGGTTCAACGCCTAAGGGTCGACCTGCCTGGCCTGGCCCCTGAGCTGGTTAACAAGCTCAAGGAGCAGGGCATCAGCTTCGACATCCATCCCCCCAAGCCCACCCCACCAGTGCTGGGCCTGCTGGGCAACCTGCTCTTCCCCCTGCTCCTAATCGGCTCCCTAATCCTTCTGGCGCGCCGCTCCAACGGCATGCCAGGCGGCCCAGGCCAGGCGATGCAATTCGGCAAGACCAAGGCGCGCTTTGCCATGGAAGCCGAAACGGGCGTCAAATTTGACGACGTGGCTGGGGTCGAAGAGGCCAAACAGGACCTCCAAGAGGTGGTTACCTTCCTCAAGACGCCTGAGCGCTTCACCTCTGTGGGCGCAAAGATTCCCAAGGGTGTGCTTCTGGTGGGCCCCCCTGGTACGGGTAAAACCCTGCTTGCCAAAGCAATTGCCGGTGAAGCCGGCGTGCCCTTCTTCTCCCTTTCGGGTTCCGAATTTGTGGAGATGTTTGTGGGCGTGGGCGCCTCCCGGGTGCGCGACCTGTTTAAGCGGGCCAAGGAGAACAGCCCCTGCATCATCTTTATCGACGAAATTGATGCCGTTGGCCGTCAGCGGGGAGCTGGGGTAGGCGGTGGCAACGATGAGAGGGAGCAGACCCTCAACCAGTTGCTAACAGAGATGGATGGTTTTGAGGGCAATAGCGGCATCATCATCATTGCCGCCACCAACCGGGCCGATGTGCTCGATTCAGCCCTGCTTCGGCCTGGTCGCTTTGACCGTCAGGTGCAGGTGGATGTGCCTGATATCAAGGGCAGGCTTTCAATTCTGAATGTGCACTCCCGCGACAAGAAACTTGCCGATGATGTAAGTCTTGAGGCCATTGCCAGGCGCACCCCCGGCTTCTCGGGAGCCGATCTAGCAAACCTGCTGAATGAGGCGGCAATCCTTACCGCTCGCCGCCGCAAGGAGGCAACTGGCCTAGCTGAAATCGACGATGCCGTTGATCGGATCATCGCCGGCATGGAGGGCAAGCCCCTCACCGATGGCCGTAGCAAGCGCCTGATCGCCTACCACGAGGTCGGCCACGCCCTAGTGGGCACCCTGGTTAAGGCCCATGATCCAGTCCAAAAGGTCACCCTGATTCCCCGGGGCCAAGCCCAGGGCCTCACCTGGTTTTCCCCAGATGAGGAGCAGATGCTGGTGAGTCGCTCCCAATTGCGGGCCCGCATCATGGGTGCCCTCGGCGGCAGGGCTGCAGAAGATGTGGTCTTTGGCTACGCAGAAGTAACCACAGGGGCAGGCGGCGACATCCAGCAGGTGGCCTCCATTGCACGCCAAATGGTTACCCGTTTCGGCATGAGCGAGGTCGGCCAGTTTTCCCTTGAGGCTGGCAACCAGGAGGTATTCCTTGGCCGCGACCTGATGACCCGCAGCGACGGTTCCGATCGACTCGCCAGCAAGGTTGACGATGCCGTGCGGGAGATGGTCCACAATTGCTACGCAGAGACCGTGAGCCTGGTGGCCGCCCACCGCGACTGCATGGATCGGGTTGTGGAACTGCTGATTGAGAAGGAAAGCCTTGATGGCGACGAGTTCCGGGCCATCGTCAGCGAGTTCGCCACCATCCCTGAGAAGGAGCGTTATTCACCCCTGCTCAAGGATTCTGCAGCCTCCTAAACAGGGCGCACCGGGCGCTTTTCGATCACCTTGTCGATGAGGCCATAGGCCACCGCCTCAGCCGGAGACATGAAGAAGTCACGGTCGGTGTCTTCTTCAATGCGGCTGAGGGGCTGGCTGGTGCGGTCGGCCAACTCTTGGTTGAGCTTTTTCTTGAGATAGAGAATCTCATCGGCCTGGATGCGGATATCGCTGGCCTGGCCCCTAGCCCCGCCAAGGGGCTGGTGAATCATGATCCGCGAGTGGGTAAGGCTGCTGCGTTTGCCCCTGGTGCCAGCACAGAGCAGGAAGGCACCCATCGAGGCTGCTAGGCCCACACACACGGTCTGCACATCGGGCTTGATGTGCTGCATGGTGTCAAAGATGCCGAGGCCGTCATATACGGAGCCCCCCGGGGAGTTGATGTACATGAAAATATCTTTTTCGGGATCCTCCGCCTCCAGAAACAGCAATTGGGCCACAACCCGATTGGCTGATTCGGCAGTGACCGGTTCGCCGAGGAAGATGATGCGCTCCCGCAGCAGACGGGAATAGATGTCGAATGCCCTTTCGCCTCTGCCCGACTCTTCAATGACAATCGGGATCATGGGGCAAGTCTGAAATCTGGGTCGATCTTACTGATCTTGAGCCGCTAGGGTCGTCGGACCCTTAGGAGTACAAGCGTGGGCGTTGCCCTAACCGTTGCCGATAGCAAGCGCGCCTTCCACCAGGCCTTCCCCTATGTGATTGCTCCGCTGCACCGCCGCATGGTGGACGAGCTGTTGGTGGAATTGCACCTGCTGAGCCGGCAACAGGGCTTCCAGGCCGATTCGCTCTTTGCCTGCGGCCTGATCCAGGTATTTGACGGCTTTGCCAAGGGCTACAAGCCCGAAGGCCATCGCCAGGCACTGCTCTCAGCCCTCTGCAGTGCCTCGGGTTTCGATGCCCAGAAGCTGCGCCAGCAGGCTGAATCCGCCATGGCTGCCATGGGTGAGCACAGTGTTGATGCGGTAAAGCAATGGGTTGAGCAGCAGGGCAAGGGGGCTCCCCAGCCCCTGGCCTCGGCACTTGCCAGCATCCAGCGGCCAGATTTCCACTACTCCAGGCTGATGGCCGTTGGTCTTTTGTGCCTGCTTGAGCAGGCCCAGGGCGCCGACGCCATGGACCAGGCAGCCCTGCGCAGCTATGCCCACGACCTGGGCGCATCGATGGGCTTCATGCGCGATCGCCTCGACAAGGACATCAGCCTCTATGCCACCAACCTGGAGAAGATGGCCCAGGCGGTTGAATTAATGGAAGAAACCCTCGCCGCTGATCGCCGCAAGCGCGAACGGATTCTTGAGGAAAGCAAGGCCGGGGCTGCTGCTGCAGCCAGTGGAGAAGCGGCTAGCGAAGGCGATCCCATTGCAAGCGCCCCGACAGCGGGCTGAGGGGTTGGGATGGGGCACCACCCGCGGCCAGCTCTAGCTGGAGGGACCTCTGCACGGCGGCCGGCAAATCGGGGGGCAACAGGTTCAGCCGGGCTAGGGCCGCTGGCCTGAGGCGGAGCTCTGTTTGGGTATAGGAGCCAGCGGGATCGGGGCCAGCTTGATCGGGGCCAGCTTGATCGGGGCCAGCTTGATCGGGGCCAAGGAAAACCAGGAGCTCGGGGTCACGGCCCGCTTGGACGAGCCAGCGCCAGCCACCCAACAGGACTCCGTCGCCATTGCGCCACTGGGCCGCAGGCAGGGCATTGGAGCGGATTGTCGCAGAGGGCGAACTGGGGACTGCAGGTCCGTCGCTCAGGCCTTGGGCTAGCAAGGGTTGGCGCAGGCCCTGGAGAATCTCTGCCCAGGCCCGTCGCTGATTGCCAACGGCCAGGTGCAATTGCAAAGCTGCCTGGAAGGGCCCCTTGGCCACGGGCCTGAGCTGCAGAACAAATGGGGTTTTGCGGATTACGGCGAGCTGGGCAGCGCCGAGGCCATAGCGGTCCTGCAGGGGCTGGCGAACCAACTGGCGGTTCAACAAACCATCGAGCAGGATTCCCAGGCCAGGGCCGCCCATTTCGAGCAAAACCTTGGCATCGAGGGGTTTGCTGCTGTTGCTGGGGGAAGACGCCCTCAGGCCATCCACCCAGAGGCCCTCGGTGGCGGTGCTCTCCCCGGAAAACAGGAGCTGGTTACCTTGCAGCTCAAAGCTCATGCAGCCCTGCTGGAAGCGCTGCAACAGGGGAGCTATCGGACCAAGCAGGGCCCCCAGGCCGGCCGGGCGCCAGTAAACGGACTGTTGCTGTTGGAGCCGGCCCAGACAGCGCTGATCCAGGCCCCTGCCCCGCCTTTGCTTGGTGCGTAACTCCCCGCCCAACAGCTTCTGGGAAAGGGGATCTGGAGCTACAACCAGGAGGTCATCGACCCGCAGGCTGTTGGCAGGAAGCTGGCGTTGGGCCTGGCTGGAAAGGGCCGCCCAGGAAATAGCGAGGAATGGCTGGCCATTGCCGTGTTCAGCCCAGAATTGCCACCACAGACCGGGGCGATTCCAGGCCTGGTTGGCAAGTTGGGGGCCCAGCAACTGCTGCCAAAGGGGCGGCGTAGCCACACCGGGCTGAACCGGAAAGCTCTGCAGCAGGGATGCGTGGCCGAGTAGGCGCTCCAGTCCCTGGGCCCTGGGCCTGGGGAACAGGGACAGGGATAGGGCCGGCAAGATCACCAGCAGGCCTACCGCTGCAGAAGTTGCCCTTAGCTGCGACGGGAAGTTGGGCCAGCCTTGCGCCGCCGTCTGTCGCGCCATTCAACTGTGGAGAGATAGATAACTCCGCCGCTGACAAAGACCAAAAGCACTACGGCCAGGCCTGAGAGCAGCTGGGAGCTTGAAATTGAGAGCTCAGCCAAAGCTAGGGATCGCCGAAGGAAGGCTCAAAAATCGCGCTGACAGCAGCTCAGAACTTGATGCTGTTGTCGCCATGGCGACCCCAAACAACCATGGCGATCGAGAAGCTGAACAGGGCTGCAAGCGACGCCCAACCAGCGGTAATCAGCATGGTGTCAAACAAAAGCTGACGGCAGCTTACCTAGGCTGGGATCTGGAGCGAGCCCCTGCCTT
Source organism: Cyanobium sp. HWJ4-Hawea (assembly GCF_024345815.1). Classification (NCBI taxonomy): domain Bacteria; kingdom Bacillati; phylum Cyanobacteriota; class Cyanophyceae; order Synechococcales; family Prochlorococcaceae; genus Cyanobium; species Cyanobium sp. HWJ4-Hawea. The sequence goes on from NZ_JAGQBV010000008.1 coordinate 21,754, forward strand.
GGCCATATCCCCCAATTTTGTAGCAGCTGTTCAAGGACGCCAGGCTGTTCAAGAGAGAAGCCTGGTGCGGGCCCCCTATCCCAATTTCAAGGTTGTGGTGCTCAACGATGAGGTCAATACCTTTGAGCATGTGGTGGATTGCCTGGTGCGTTACATCCCTGCCATGCAGCCCGACCAGGCCTGGGAATTAGCCCACAGGATTGACCAGGAGGGGGTAGCGATCGTTTGGAGCGGGCCCCAGGAGCAGGCCGAGCTCTACCACCAGCAACTCGGCGCCGAGGGACTCACCATGGCTCCCCTCGAGGCGGCCTAACCGAGGACAGCAATGGGTCGCCTGGTCATCACCCACAGCACCTATGTGGAGGGGCTGATCCCCCTGCTGCAAAAGCTGGTCAAGGAACCGGGGATTGAAACCATCACCCCGGCGGTGATCAGCCGGGTACGGGGGCGGTCAATTGGTTTGCGGCTACGGGTATCGGCGCCGATTCGGGGGGGCTACAAGCTGATGGCCCGCCGGGGCACAAGTGCCCAGGAGGTTTTTGTGGTTTGCAACTGGAGTCAGGAGCTGCTGCAGGATCGGCTCAATAACCTGGCGGCCGACGCCAGCTAGGGCCAGCTGATTGCTAGGGCTGGGGTGCGGGGGTAAACGAGCGTTCGTAGACCGCTGGAGTGCGAAAGAGGGCCCAGGCTCCGCCCTCTCGAAACCATGGTTCAACCATCAATTCGAGGCTGTCTGGCTCGATTTGCCAGCGCTGCAGCAGATAGGTGCGGTAGTTGGAGAGGGTTGTTTGGCCTGCCTGCCAATGGACCACGGCAAAGCCTTCCGATCGAACCCGCAACACGCCTTCGCTGGATTCCTGAACCGTTTCCTCCAGGAGAAATGTTCGGAAGTTGGCCAGGGGCTCTGCACTGGCCGCGGGGGTGGTTTCGAGGGGGTACTTGCGCAGGTACAGCTGGCGTGCCTTGGCAAATAGGGGGCTCGGTGCCAGGGAAAGCAGGGAGCCAAAGGCGTTCTGGAAGACAGGCATCGCTAACGGAAGGGTGGTGCAGTCAGGGGAGCCAAGGCCCACAATGACGCTCGAGCATCCCTAGTTCGAGCCATGGCGATCACTGCCCAGCAGCTAAACGAAGCCCTGGCCTGGCGCTACGCCACCAAGGTGTTTGATCCCCAGCGGCAGATCGACGCCAGCACCTGGGCCGCCCTGGAAAACAGCCTGGTCCAGAGCCCGTCTAGCTATGGCCTACAGCCCTGGAAGTTTTTGGTGATAACTAACCCAGCGGTGAGGGCTGAGTTGCGGCCCCATTCCTGGAATCAAAGCCAAATCACCGATGGCTCCCACCTGGTGGTGTTTTTGGCCGAGCGCACCATTCAGGCGGCCGAAGCCGATCGCTTGATCAGCTGCATGGCCGATACCAGAGCGGTGGAAAGTGAATCGCTTGGCTTTTACCGGGAAATGATCGCCAAGGACCTGATCAACGGTCCCCGCAGCCAACAAATTGGCCAATGGGCCAGCAACCAGGTGTATATCGCCCTTGGCACATTTATGGCCGCTGCGGCATTACTGGAGGTGGATACGTGCCCGATTGAGGGTTTTTCACCCGCCGAATACGACCGGATCCTGAAACTGGAGGAAAGCCCCTATCGCAGCTGCGTGGTCTGTGCAGCGGGCTATCGAGATGCAAGTGACAAATACGCCAGCCTGGCCAAAGTGCGCTACCCGGCGGGCGAACTAATTGACCACATCTAATAACCTTTCGGGGCAGGGGATCGTCTGCGGCGGCATCGCTCCGAGCAATAGCGCACCTCTTCCCAGACGGCCTTCCATTTTTTGCGCCATTGAAAAGCCCGACCACAGGCCGGGCAAATTTTGGTTGGTCGCCCGATGTGATCAGCCATCAGGTGGATAAGTAGCCCTTAGAAACAGAAGGGCAAAAACTGGGTGCGGCAGGCAGCAAAGCCGTCAACCAGAGCTCCCAGGCCAATTTGATGGGCAATACCAGAACCAGTGAGGCCTTCTGTGATGATGCCGATCACAATGCCAACCATGGCGGCGCGACCATTAAAAAGTTCAACTAGCTTGAGTTGTTCCATAAGGATCAGTTCCTCTGCCCGATGCTCCAGCCATTCGCGGCCTGCAGGTGAATCGGTCATGTTTTTTCTCGGGTGCCCAGAACGGGTAAGGGTGGGGAAAGAATCAACCAGCTAAATCCGGCTGGCTCAGGGCTGTAATCACCCAAGAGCCAAAAAGCAAAACGGTGATTGCCGCGACCATCAGGATCTCTGAGAAAGGTCGGTGGGGCGGCTAAGCACGTAAGTACTCATGCCACCAAAAACAACTACTAGGCCAATCAAAAAGGCAATAGCAGCGGTGTAATCGGTGTCCATGGCTATCAACCCAAGCCGATTTGGGAAAGGATGCCCTGGCCCGTAAGCAGCTCGGTGCCCAGGCCAATCACGAAGCCGAGCATGGCTAGGCGACCATTCCAGGTTTCAGCGAATTCAACAAAACCGAAGCGGGAGGTGGAATCAGCCATGGGTGTTGCGGATTGTTACGAAAACTGTAACGCATTGTGACAGGCGTTGGCAAGCCAGGGATCTGATGCCCCTGCCAGATTCAGCCAACCCGATCGAAGGCCTCCACCGGGATGGCCGCTGGGGTAAACGCTTCCGAGGCCGCCGAATCCCCAGATTCCGGAGCAGGGTTGATTGAATCAAGGGATTCCAAAACTTGGGGCAGCATCGCGGCGTCAAAGGAGAAGCGCCCTGGACCGTTAAACAGCAACGCCAAACTGCCGCCCAGATAGAGCACCACCAGCTCCAGCACGTAAATGTTCAGGCCAGCCGTGAGGATGTGTTGGTAGGCAGCCGTTGCCATGGTGCCGGTGAGGGCCAGGGCTCCAATCGGCGTAAGGAGTCCGAGGATCACAAGCCAGCTGCCAATCAACTCTGAGAAACCGGCGGCATAGGCAAAAAACAGGGGGAAAGGCAGGTGCAACGAGGCCACGTAGGTGCTGGCAAATTGCTGCGGGTCTGCGAGTTTCTCCTGGCCGTGGTGGATCATCATCACGCCGATGCTGAGACGCAGCAGCAAAAGACCAAAGGAAGCAAGTTTTCCTGGGCCTGTCAGGTAGGAGAGGAGGGTTGGCCTGATTCGAGCCAATCCCGCCAATACGGAATTACGGGGCGAAGGCAGACTCTGGCTCGCTAGCCAGAGGGCGAAGCAGCCCCCCGCAAAGCCCCCGATCAGCTCCAGCAGCAAGGAAGTTGACATTGCAAAAAAGCATTTATTAAATCTTGGCAGGCCAAATTAAGAATCGTGAAGCAGGCGGACCATGGGCGCCCATTCCAGTCAAGCCAGTAACTCTCAGCCCCTAGGCCCAGATCCAAAGCCCTAGCCAGACCCGCCTGGGCCGGCAAATGTAACCAGGTCGTTACAAAGGGTCGGAGCTTCAGGCCAGGTCAAGGCATAGCTGACCTTCGGCCTCCAACCGGGCTGCTCTGCTGCTGGAACCGGAGCGCCTGGAACCAGAACGCCTGGAACCATGGCTCCTGGCACCAGCACGCCTGGAGCCATGGCGTTGGTGGATGGCACTGGCCAAGGCCGAAAATCCCTCCTGCTGGCGCAGGGCCCAGATCTTGCTACGGGCAGTGGCTGCAGCTTCTACCCAGTCGACGATCGGCAGTGGGTAGCTGGAGCCCAACAGGCAGCCCACCCGCTCCTGGGTTGGCAGATCCATGGTCCAAGGCCGATGGAGATACACAGCCGGCAACTGGCGCAATTCGGGTATCCAGCGACGGATGAACTGGCCCTGGGGATCGTGGTCGAGGCCCTGCTTGAGGGGGTTGTAGATGCGAATTGAATTGATGCCGGTGGTGCCCGATTGCATTTGACACTGGCTCCAGTGGATTCCGGGCTCGTAATCCACAAACAACCGGGCCAGGTGGAGACCGCTCTCCTGCCAGGGGAGCCACAGCTGGTAGCTGGCCACCGAAACCAACATTGCCCGCATCCGGAAATTGAGCCAGCCGGTGGCAATTAAGGACCGCATGCAGGCATCCACAAATGGCAGGCCAGTGCGACCGGTTGCCCAGGCCGTAAGTCGTTCTGGATCGCTGCTGCGGAGCTGGGCCGTGGCGGGATGGAGCTCGCGATATTCGAGGCTGGGCTGGCTTTCGAGCTTCTGAATGAAGTGACAATGCCAGTGAAGGCGCTCGTCAAAGCGCTGTAGGGAGCGGCTCCAGTAGCGGTCCCCGGTTCCATCTGCCAAGCCAGCGCGACGCTGCCGGGTCTGCTGCACCACCTCGCGCAAAGAAAGGGTTCCCCAGCTGAGATGCGGTGAAAGGCGCGAGCAACTGACCACTGCCGTGCTCGGGTTTGAAAGTTCAGATTGGTAGCGGCGACTCCGTTTGGCCAAAAAACTCTGCAGCTCCCCTATCCCCTGGCTGCGACCGCCCAGCTGACGACCAGGACATGGATCCGGCGCCAGGGCTAACTCCTGGGAGCTCGGGATGGGTCCGGGCTCCAGGCCGGAAAGGGTCTCGAGTTGGGGCGGCGGAGCAACCAGATCCTCGGCCATGCGCCCCTCCCAACGGCGTGCCCAGCCCTGCCGGCTTGCCAGCCGTCGACTTACACCGAACTGGGGAATTTCCTGCCACTCGATCGAGTGATGCTTTGCCCAGGTCGCCACCCGCAGATCACGGGCGTAGGTCCAACCATTGCCGGTTTCCTCATGGCTCCATAGGCCGGCAATACCAAACTGGCGATGGGCACGCTCCAGTACCTGCTCCACCTTGCCGGCACGCACGACCAGGGGTTGGCCAAGGCGGGCCAGGCAATCGCGCAACTCCAGCAGGCTTTCTCGGCAAAACAGCCATTGGCGCTCCGAGCTATCGGGCTGCTGCCAGTAGTCGGGCTCCACCACATACAGGGGCAGCACCGCACCACGCCGACTCGCCTCCACAAGGGGGCGATGGTCTGCGGTGCGCAGATCCCGCTTAAACCACACAACCTGTAGGGGGCCCATAGGGAGGCGTACCGACTTATTCAGCCGAGGAAGGGATCCAGGAAGCTGAGGGGTCTGGCCATGGTTTCGGAAAAACCAAGGATGCCCTTGTCTAGGTAGCCATAGAGGAGGGAGTCGTCTGCATCCAGCAGGAAGGTGCCACCCCGCTGGGTGAGGAAGTCGTCGCAGGGCACATAGGTGCGCCAGTGGCCCAGCACCTCAGCCATGTTGCGCAACCTGACGGTGGCCAACTCAAAGGGGCGCTGGAATCCAGTGCCACCAGCTCGTGCAAAGAACGAACCCTTGATCGGCGGCAGGGGCCCGGCCTGGATGGTTTCATCGTCGGCGATGCGCTGGGGGGCTTGGCGATCGCCCGTATAACCGCGCAACACCTCAGCCAAGGTGCCGGGAGAGCCAATGCCGGCACACATCAAAAGTAGGTTTGGCCAGGGTCCACCGATCTGGCCTAACCCCGGATACAGCCCTAGGTCACGGTGCAGTTGGGGTTCGGCGTCGACAAGCAGTCGATCGCGGGGGAATCCAGTGAACTCGCAAAAGCGGTCGGCACCGGCAGCCTGGCCGATGCCGATCGCCAACACGGAGATGCCGGCGGACTCCAGTTTCGGCAGCACAGGCACCAGGACCTGGGCGTATTCGATGCTGTCAAAATCCCCCAGCTGGGGAAGAAGTAGCACTAGGCGGCGCCGCCCAGGCCCCATCTCGGCCACGCCAGCCAGACGCTCAAGCAGGGGCGCAGGACCGGGATTGGCAGGGCTGGACATGGGGACAGGTTGCAACAAGGCAGTTCATGTTGGCGCGCCCAAGCGGGCAGTTCGCCGTAGCGATTAGACAACCTCGTAATTGCCCTGGAGGTTGCCTGTTGACAAAAGAAGCCGCCACGCTTCGACCAATGCCAATCACACCTGCTGTGACTGGAATAATCGAAACCCTCTCCTTCCTGCGTGATCCAAATTTCGCCCTTTCGCGCTTTGAGCGCTACGGCGATGTCTATGGCACCACCCTTTTGGGGCAGCGCACAGTTTTTATTAGGGGCGAGAGGGCGATCCAGGACCTCTTCGCCCAGGGCGATGCCATAGAGGGCTGGTGGCCAGACAGCGTGCGCAACCTGCTGGGCCCCCTATCCCTGGCAAATCGAAATGGGGCCGAGCACAGAGCCCGTCGCCGTGTTGTGGGGCAGCTGTTTACTACAGCTGCCCTTAGGCGCTACAGCCCGGCAATCGTGAAACTGGTAGATGAACTCCGGCAAGATTTACTCGCCGAAGCAAATCCCGTTGCTCTGGTTCCAAAGCTGAGGCGATTTGCTTTCAGCGTGATTGCCAGCACGGTTTTAGGGCTCAATGCTGTTGATCGCGAAGACCTCTTCGTTGACTTCGAAACCTGGTGTCAGGGCCTTTTTTCCCTGCCATTTGCCCTGCCAGGTAGTGCCTACTCCCGTGCGCTTCAGGCTCGCCAACGGCTACTTAGAAGACTGTTGAAACTGCTGGGGGAGGCCCAGGAAGCCGCAGCGAAAGGATCTGCCCTCGCCAGCGGTGGGCTCGACCTACTTGCTGGCGGCCTGGATGAAGCTGGCCTCAGCCTGGGCGATGAAGACGTAGCAGAACAACTGCTATTGCTGTTATTTGCCGGCTACGAAACCACAGCTTCATCCCTTAGCTGTCTGCTGTTGAATTTGCTGGAGCACCCTGAAGAGTTGGCTTGGCTTCAAGGGGAGCTGGCTGAATTGGCCTGGCCTCCGAGCGAAGGGGAGGCCGCAACGGCCTACGACGCAAGCCGAGCCCCAAGACTTGATGCCGTTTTGAAGGAAGTGATGAGGCTTGCCCCGCCCGTGGGCGGCTTCTTTCGCAAAACCCTGGAGCCAATTGTGTTGGCAGATGTGCTGGTACCGGCCAACAGGGTGGTGCAGGTAAGCATCAGCGCCAGCCATCTCCACGGCAACAACGAAGAAGATCTTGGAAACTTCCAGCCCAAGCGCCATTACGACCGATGCAGTTCTGCAACCCTGCTGCCCTTTGGAGGTGGCGAACGGGTCTGCCTTGGCAAGGCCCTGGCTGAGCTGGAAATTCGCCTACTGGCAGTAGGGATTCTCAAGCAGTTGAGCCTGGCATTGGAACCGGAACAGGACCTGACGCTCAAGGTGATTCCCAGCCCTTCTCCCAGGGATGGTCTGCTGGTGCGATCGGGCCCAAGGCCATCCTGATCGCCACCTGAATCGAAGCGGAAATAGCCAATCTGGAAAAGGGTGAACCGCCGTACCGTTTTGCCCCAGTGTTCGACCTGGCAGAACCAGAAGGGGGGTCAAAGGCGTGGCTCCGTTTCCGGCTACGAGGCCGGTTTACTTTGCCGTCGCTGCAGACCCCCCATGTCGAAAGAGAGTCAGATCAGAAAACTGTGAAAGGCAGTCACCAACACAGCAGTTCATCGCCAGCTTAAACGGCTTTTCAGGAGGCCAAGGGGTGTTCCATAAGCAGGGGCCAAATCGCCCGCACCTGGGCTAGCCGCTGCTGGGCCTGCTCCAGTCTGTGGTCGTGCGAATTGCCATCGAGCACCAAGGTCACATGGCCAAGTTTTCGGCCGGGGCTGGATCCCTGCTTTCCATACCAGTGCACAGAGGCAGCTGGCAAACAGGCCAATTGCTCTCTCTTCTCGGCGTAATCCGATTGGGAATGCTCAAAGCCGAGCAAGTTGACCATCAGGGCTCCAGGCAGCTTCAGACCCACGGGGCCTGGGGCCATACCCGCCACAATTCGGACCTGCTGCTCAAACTGGCTGGTTTGGCAGGCCTCGATTGTGAGATGGCCTGAATTGTGGGTGCGGGGGGCGATCTCATTCACCTGCATTCCCCCAGGCCCATAGAACAATTCCACCGACAGCACTCCCACGTAGTCGAGGGCGGTGAGTAGGGAGGCAGCAATGTTGCGGGCAAAGGCCTGGGCCCCATGGGGCACTGCCGCAGGGGTCAGAACCCAATCGCAAACCTGTTGCTGCTGGTGGGTTTGCACCAACGGATAGCAATGCACCTGGCCGGAATGGTCACGGCAGGCCAACTGGGACAACTCCATGCTGAAGTCGACCAGATCCTCCAAAATCCACTCCTCGGGTTTTACGCCGGCCACCAGGGCATCAAGTTGCTGCTGACTGTGCAAAACCTCCGTGCCCTTGCCGTCGTAGCCACCCGTTGAAACCTTGGCCATCAATGGGAATGTCTTGCCCTCGGGCAAAACGCCATCGGCAGGGAGGTCAAACCAGCGGGGAGTGGGCAGATGCAACCGATCCAGCAGTTGCCGCTGACTGCGCTTACTTACCAAGGGGGCCAGGGCCTCCAGCTTTGGCACAAAGAGAATGCCCGATTCCTGGAGGAGCAGCAGGGAATCGAGGTCTACCCACTCATTCTCAAAGGTGATCGCGCCGCTGCGCAACGCCAGGTTGCGGGTGGCTGAGCTGTCCCTCAGGGCAGCCAACACAACAGAACTCGCCACTGCCGTGGCTGGATCTGCCGCCCCGGGGGTCTGCACATGCACAGCCACACCCAATTGCTGGCCGGCCATGGCCAACATCAAGGCCAACTGACCTCCCCCAACTACCCCAATGGAGTCGTGGACAGCAGAGCTGGGTTTCACGGAAAACAAAAAAGCACCCACGCGGCGCCAATCAACCAGATTCGCATCCCATGCAACGGCCTGTCGGCCTAGGTGAGGCCGCGATCACCGGCGAAGGCAAAGCGAATCAGGCTCAGCAGCAGCACTATCAAAAACAAGGCCAAACCAACGGTGCAGGCATAGCTGATCTCCAGTTCGGAAAAGGCCTGGTCGTAGACGTAATAAACCAAGGTGCGGGTGGAATCGGCCGGTCCGCCCTGGGTCATTAGGTAAACCTCCTCAAAAACCTTGGTGGCCGCAATCGCTGAAATAACAGCCACCAGGGTGATGTATGGCCGCAGCAGCGGCAGGGTGATGTCTAGGTGCTTGCGCCAACCCTCGCTGCCATCAAGCGCTGCAGCCTCGTAGAGATCTGGGGAGATGCCCTGGAGACCGGCCAAAAAGATCACCATGAAATAGCCCAGACCCTTCCAAAGGGTCACGAACATCACCGCCGGCAGGGCCAGGGCCGGCGAGGTGAGGAAGCCAATGGGGCTGAACTGATCCCCTAAAAGCGCCGCCAACCAACCATTGATCAAGCCGTTTTCGGCGTAGAGCCAGCGAAAGGCAATGGCCGCCACCACGATCGAGACCAACACCGGGGTATAAAAAGCGGCCCTAAACCAGTGGATTGCGGGCAACTTGCGGTTGACCAGCACCGCCAGCACCAAGGCCCCAACCACCACGGGCGGAACCACACCCACCAGATAGAGCAGGGTGGTGCCCACCACCCGAAAAAACATCGGATCGCCCAGCAGCCGCTGGAAGTTGGCAAGGCCCACAAATTTGAGGGGCTCACTCACATCGAGCCCGGTTTGGGTAAAGCTCATCAATAGGGCCATCAGCGCCGGGATCAGCACCGAAATGGCCAAAAGAACAATCGCCGGACCTAAAAAGCCCCAGGCGGTAGCTGATGGGTAACGGGAAGCCATGCTCACCATTCTGCCGGCCCATCTTGGTCTGGGCCCCCCACAAAGGATCGATCCACAAACGGAGAGGTCATCGCCCGCAGTAGGGCGCTGTAGCTGAGTTGAAAACGCTGTTCATCGCCCACCTGCAGGGGCGCTCCTTCACAGCCCACGAGCAGGTGGTCACTGGAGGCCCCCAGGATTGAGATACCCGCAGCGGGCGTCAGGCCGGCCGGGTCAACATCCTGTTCACCTAGGGCCAACAGGGCTCGGTGGGCTCGAGGGGAATGGGCTGGAGGCAACTCCGCGCAAGGGAGCTGGCCTAATTCAGGATCCGGAAGCTGTTTAGAGAAGCTGGTGTGCTGGCGGTGGCCCCAGGGCTCCACGGGCTTGAATTTCGCTTCAATCACCTCAGCCACCAGGGTGATGGCATCGGTATGCATGCCTGGAATCGGCGTGCGACCAAGCGGTTCTCGCCCCAAAAGCAGGGCCTCCCCCAGTCGCAAATGGTTGATCCGGCCCAAATCGGCACCGCTAGCCAACCAGGGCAAATTGGCTGAATTTCCCCCCGAACACCAGGGCAACTGCACCTGGAAGCGACGCTCAAGGGTGTTGGCCAAGCCTGTAAGGACAGCCATGTTGGCCTGATCAGGAGCTACACCGTGCTGACAGCCCAGGTTGGTGCCAATTCCCTTCAGTTCCAGGCTGGGCAACCCCAACACCAGTTGGACCACCTCCTCGAGCTCCTCCACCAGCAGCCCCTCGCGTAGGTCGCCAAGTTCGACCATCAGCAGCACGCCATGGCGCAGCCCCTGGCGCATGGCCGCCGCCGCCAGGGCCTTCAGCACCTTCACCTCGCTATTGCAGCTGATCGCTGCATGGGCCACTACTCGATCCACCTGGCTGAGCAGGGGCGAGCGAATCAGCAGCAATGGCACCGCCAACCCAAGACGGGCCAGGGCTTCGATGCTCTCGATCCGCGATTCACCGATCGAACCCACCCCCGCCGCCACCCAGGTCTGGACAATCTCCGGCAGGCCCAAAGTGGCCTTGCTGACACCGGTTATGGCAATGCCGCGCCGGCCCAGCCGATCCACCAGGGTGCTGGCGTTGTGATGGAGCAGCCCGAGATCAATCTCGAGGCGCAATGGACTCAAACGGGCACGCTGCAGGCACCAGCCAGTTCGGGAAAGGCGCGCAGCACCATCGCCACGAGGCGCTCGGGTCCACGGCTAATCGCATCGGTCACTGGGATGGCCAGTTCTGCCTCATAGAGGGCGATTGCAGCGGTTAGGGCAGCCCTATCCAGGCCCTCATGGTTAAGGGTCAGGCCGATCACCCTGGTGGGAGCGAAGGCCTCAATCAGACGGATCTCACTGGCCGGGCTGGGCACCGGCAGGAAGGGGAAATCACTGAGTTTTCGCCGGGCCGGGGCATGCTGCAGGATCACCGCTTGGGGCTGACTGCCGCGCAGGATGAAAGCGGACGAAAGGTAGGCCGGGTGGCTGAGGGCCCCCTGGCCCTCGATCACGATCACGGCGGGACGCTCGCTCTGGTATGCCTCGACCACCGCTGCCTCCACCTCCCCTGAGCAGAACTGGGAGGGAATCGCATCGAGGGCGATGCCGAAACGGCCGCCCTGGATTAGGCCGGTCTGGCCGGTGCTGACAAGCAGCGCTGGGATGCCATGGTCCTGGAGGGCCTGCACCAACAGCGTTGCGGTTGTGCGTTTACCAACGGCGCCATCGGTACCCAGCACGGCAATGCGCAGGCAACTGGCCTGGGCGATAGAGCCATTGAACAGCCGCAGATCCTTGAGTTCGGGGGGGCGCCGCACATCGCGGATCGAGACCTGATGGAGCTGGGCCGCCGCCGCAAATTCGGAGTCGTCGTTGAGAAACTCCCGCATGCCACTGACCAGATTTAGGCCCGCAGCCATCGCCCGCCTGAGGGCGCTGCGATCCTCTGCCGCATAGAGGCCGTTGGCTGGAGCCATGCCATAAATAAACGTATTCAGACGGCTGCCTGGCATTGCGAGGGCCTCAGCCAGGTCGGCCACGATTGCCACACCGTTGGCCACACCGTCGAGCACCATGCCCGCATCCAGGCCAGCGCAGTGGCTGTCAATAACGGCACGGATCTCAAAGGCTTCGCAATGGCGCACCAGTCCGTGGGCGGTTTTGCCATCAAGGCCTGCAAACTGGCCTTCGCAATAGACAACGGCGCCGGGACGCAGCGGAGTTAGCCGCACTGCAGCCGAGGGGGTCAGGTCCTGGACCTGAGGTAAAAGTGTCAAAGGAAACCGGGCCGATCCGCCAGCGACTGCGGTGGGTCAAGGGGCGAGCGCTGCCGCAAAGGGAGCAGCGGTCGGCGGTGCTGGAGACAGCGGACCAGAAGTGGCCGCTGATTGGCGTGGTTGCCCAGACCCTAGGCCCAATACCAGGGCTGCCGCCGTAACCTCCAATTCCTCTGACCAGAGCCATGGGCGCCGCATCCACCATCCGCAGCATCGAGGTGGAGCTGGACGCCAACCCCTACCCGATCGTGATCGGCACGGGCAGCCTCGACCAGCTCGGCGAACGGATCATTGCCCAGGGCATCAAGCCAGGCACCAAGGTGTTGCTGGTCACCAACCCTGTGGTGGAACAGCACTACGGAGCCAGGGCCATGACAAGCCTGGAAGCCGCCGGCCTGCTGGCCAGCTCCCTGGTGATTGAGGCCGGAGAGGACCAAAAAACCCCGGCCACGGTGGCGCTGATCCACGATGCCGCCTTCCAGCAGCGGCTCGAGCGGGGTTCATTGATCGTGGCCCTTGGTGGCGGCGTGGTGGGTGACATGGCAGGTTTTGCTGCTGCCACCTGGCTACGGGGCATTGCCGTGGTGCAGGTGCCGACCACCCTGCTGGCGATGGTCGATGCGGCCATTGGTGGCAAAACCGGCGTCAACCATCCGGGCGGCAAAAATCTGATTGGCGCCTTTCACCAGCCCAAATTGGTGCTGATCGACCCGAGCAGCCTGGCCACCCTGCCGGTGCGGGAATTTCGAGCCGGCATGGCCGAGGTGATCAAATACGGCGTTATCGGCGACAAAGACCTATTTACGGAACTTGAGGCCGTTGCCAGGGCCAACCCCCAGGGCGGCTTGGCAAGCCTTGGGGCCGTGGGTCCCGACCTATTGCAAAGCCTGCTGGAGCGCTCAGCCGCAGCAAAGGCCAAGGTGGTAGCCGCCGATGAGAAGGAGGGCGGGCTCAGGGCAATCCTCAACTACGGCCACACCCTCGGCCATGTGGTGGAAACCCTCTGCGGCTATGGCACCTATCTGCACGGAGAGGCAGTTGCCATCGGGATGGTGGCCGCTGGGGCAGTGGCGCAGACCATGGGCCTCTGGAGCGCCGCCGACCAGGCCCGCCAGATAGCGGTGATTGCCGCGGCTGGCTTGCCAGCTGTCTTTCCGGACCTGGCCAGTGGGGAGGTGCTGAACTGCCTCCAGGGCGACAAAAAAGTGAAGGAGGGAAAGCTGCGCTTCGTGCTGCCCACCGCCATTGGCAAGGTAGAAATCCGCAGTGATGTGGAGTCGGCCACCATCCTCAAGGCGATTGGGGCACCAAAGGCCTAGGCCTGGATTCGCATGGGCAGGCCTTGGCCATCGATCTCTCCGCCCAGGGCCAGGGCAGTTCCCTCGTAAATACGGCGGCAGCTCCAAAGACAGGCCAGGGCATCGAGGATGTCGTCGTCGGCAAGGAGGGCCCGGGGGAAGTCGCTGCGAATAGCCCCTGGCACCCCAGGGAAAAGCTGCTCCACTAAGGCCAGCCGCTGGGCCCGGCCCCCCGCGGTGCGCTTGGCCCCAGCCATCGGTTCGCCCCCATTCCATTGGGCAAATGCCAACTCCGGATGCACCTCATGCACCCGATCAATCCGGCCCGGATCTGCCCTAAGTAGGCGATCCAGCTGTTGAATTTTGGGCAGCAGGTAGTAGGCCTGCTTGCTCAATTTCTGGCCGCAGGCGGCCTGGGAGCGGCCGCAGGCATCCGGGTAGTCGGCAGCCCCCAGCACGGCCCGCACCGGAGCAGGGAAAACACTGCTGCGCCTAGGGCCCAGCCGCTGCCTGGCAAGGCGATCGCAGGGTCGGGGCCCCGCCTCTGCCAGGCCGATCGGCATGTCTATCGCCACCAGGGGCAATTCAGGCCCACCTTGGTCGATAAAAGCTTCTGCTTCGGCGTGAATAGCCCAGCTGATCTGGCCAGGGGGAGTCGTCTGCACCACCAGCCAGCCGCCGCGGCAGCCATCAACGCCAATCAAGCGCGGCATCAGCTGGCCATCAATCTGCGCACGCCGAATCAGTGGGCGGTGAATCTGGATCCAGGGCCACCTCCAGGGTGGTTAGCAGTAGGGCCAGGGCCGCAGATCGATCCAGCTCCCCACCGCTGACGCTGGCGAGCCATTGGCCGCAGAGCTCCTCGATGTGGCGAAACAAGCCATCGCCCTGGCGCAGGTTTGCCATCCAGCACTCGGCGCTCTCCAGCTCTGCCTCCGGTGGCAGGGAAACCACATAGCGGAGCCCATCGGTGCCCGTATAGGTGAGGTGGCCTTCGGTGTCGAACATCGGCGCCGCATGGGGCGTCATCGGATCGGGCAGGGGGGCCATGGCATCACCCGCAGTAATCACTGCCTAGGGGCGCCCGGAGTTCTTGCCAACCCCAGGGAGCCAGGCCATCAGCAGCGCTTATCCGTTGGATCTGGGCGGTTTCGAGGGGGATGGCCATCTCCCCTGAGTAGGCCCTGCTGCCAGATGCCGCATTGCCGCAGCAGTCCAAATAGGAGAAGCAGCCCCACCCCAGCAGCAAGCTGGGCCACCAAGCTGGGTAAGACGCCAACGGCCACAGCTGCAGCCACGCAACCAGCCAGCAGCAGGGGGCGGATCCGGCGCAACCGCTTGAGGGCCCTGGAGCAGTCCCGGCAGTGGAGCGTATGGGCCTGGTAGCGGTCCATCAGGGCGTCACGGCCCAGGCGCGGCGGTAGCTCTTGGCCGGGGAAAGGTTCGCCCCCGTAGCGATTCACCCAGTCGTGCAGGGCCCGAACGTAGACATCGGCCGCCGTGGGCAGGAAGCAGGAGCGGGCAAAGCTGGCACTGCCGCCCCGCTCCGCCAAGGCCCTTTCCTGCCAGTGCAGGAAGACCTGGTCGTCTTCGAGGATTGTGTGGTTGGCAATGTGCTGGAGCCACTGGGGCCGCAGGCGCAGCAGCAGGCCAGGCAGGGGCGAGGAGAAGCGAAAGGGGAACCTGGCAAACAGTCGGCATTCCCCCCGGCGCATCGGCGTGGCGTAAACCACCGTCAGGAAGCGGGCAAATCCCTTGGCCTCCAGGTCGTGCCACATCAGCGCTGGCGCCACAAAGGTGGTGTGTTGGCTGCCAAGGGCACCCCGGCGGGGCCCCTCCTGCCAAAAGGCCGTAAACCCCTCAGGCCCAAAGCTGGTCAATTCCGCCTCCACCGGTGAAGCGTTCTGGCGGCGTCCCACGGTGCGGTGGTGGGTGAAGGGGACATGGCTCACATCGAGCACGTTTTCAAGGAGGGTCAGGGCATCCATCGGCAGATCACGGAAGATGTCCTGCACCACCCAGCCCGGTGCCTCCACCTCCGGCACCAAGGGCAAAGGCACGGCATCGGCATGCTCGGGAGGCCCGGCAAAAACAAACAACAACCCCTGGGCCAGTCGCGTCTCAAAGCGCTTTGCACAGCTGCGTTGGGGAAGGACTTCGGCCGGCTCCCGCTGCTGGGGAATGGTTGTACAGGCCCCCATGCCATCGAAGCTCCAACCGTGATACGGGCATTCCAATTCGCCCCTGCCATTGATGCGGCCCTCACTTAGGGGCACTAGGCGATGGGGGCAAACATCGGCAAAGGCCTGCCAGCTATCGCCATGGCGATCCCACCAGAGCACCAGGTCCTGGTCCAACAGGGTGAAGGCCGTAGGCCGGGTCGGATCAAGGTCGACCTCGTAGGCCACCGGGTACCACTGCTCACTCCAGCTCAAATCAGAAAGGTTCAGGGGGCTGTCACTCTGCCTAGCCTGAGGCGCTGATTGCGCAAACCGATCAATGCAAAGCCCTGCCGCGTCACCAGTACCTGGATCAACCCTTGCCGTCAGCGGCGCATCGGGCAAAACCGGTTGGCGGGTGGTGCAGGAAGCCCTGGAGCGCGGTTACCGGGTGAAAGCCTTGGTGCGGCCAGGATCCGAACTGCCAGCGGGGCTGGAGGGGGCCGAGGTGGTGCGGCTGGAGCTGCATCAAAGCCAGGCGCTGGAAGCGGCCCTGCGGGGCTGTGATGGCCTGGTTATTGCCACCGGCGCCAGGCCTTCGGT
Source organism: Cyanobium sp. HWJ4-Hawea (assembly GCF_024345815.1). Taxonomy (NCBI): domain Bacteria; kingdom Bacillati; phylum Cyanobacteriota; class Cyanophyceae; order Synechococcales; family Prochlorococcaceae; genus Cyanobium; species Cyanobium sp. HWJ4-Hawea. The sequence continues at coordinate 37,678 of NZ_JAGQBV010000008.1, forward strand.
GGATTTACTGGGCCCCCTGAAGGTCGATGCCTTTGGTGTGGCAGACCAAATACGGGCCTGTCGGGCGGTGGGACTGAAGCGGGTGGTGCTGGTCAGTTCACTTTGCGCCGGTCGCTGGCTGCACCCCCTAAACCTGTTTGGTCTCATCCTGGTCTGGAAGCGGCTCGGCGAAAGCTGGCTCGAGCAGAGCGGTATCAACTGGACCGTGATCCGCCCAGGTGGCCTCAAGGAGAGCGAAGCGGAACTGGAAAAGGAGGGGGTTGTTTTCAGCGGCGCAGACCAACAGGAAAGCGACAGCATTCCCCGGCGGCTGGTGGCTCGCGTCTGCCTGGATGCCCTGGAAACGCAGGCAGCCATTGGCCAGATTGTCGAAATCACTAGCCGACCCGATCCGGCTGCCCCGAATCTGCAGCAGTGGTTGGCGGCCCAGGTTCCCGGCTGAATAGGGGCTGGAGTGGGGCCTGGTTACGACTAAAGGCAAGCCAGCGGAAATCGCCCAGGGCAATGGGATCTACAAGCCGCAGCAGGGCCTCACGCCGGGGCAGCAGCTCCCCTAGTTCGAGTTGTTGCAGCCCATGCAGACGCTCCGCCAAACCCAGGGCCAACAAAGCCTGCCCCTGGCGGCACTGGCCAAGGGCCTGCCAGCCACTGGCGGCGGCAGCGGCCTCCAGGCTTTCAATACAGATATGGGCGGTGAGGTCCCAGCTGCCGGGATCAAGCAGCGGATCGCCGCTGGCCTGCTGGTCCCGGTAGGCCATCAGGGTTCCTTCACTGCGCGGGGGTGCGTAGTAACGCCAGGCCTCGTGGGCGTAGTCGACCACCAGCAACATCCCGGCGCTGAGGGCGGCGGCGCAATCCCCTAGCCAGGGTTCCAGCCCCGGATGGAGCTCGCTACTCCAGCCCTCGCCCCGCTGGGGATTGGCCGGCAGCAGGCCCAGCTGAACCAGTTGGCCTTCGGCAGCAGGGGAAAGGGCAGGGCCAGGCAGCAACTGGAGCGACGCTTCAGCGCCACCATCCACCAGGCAAACCAACTGCTGACACCACCTGCCACCACTCCAGACAATCCGCTCAACCGCCAGGGCGTCTAGTACCTCATGGGCCAACACCACCCCCTGAACCGGGTCTGCGGCCAGCTCGGCAAAGGTGCTCCAACGCACGGGTAGGGGGCAGTTGGCCAGGAGTGTCCGCTGGCGCTCGGCCATGCCGGGATTGGGCTCCACCAACACCAGGCTGAGCCGCCCGGCCAAATCGGGCCAGTGGCGCTGCATTTGCCAGGCCAGGTCTAGGGCCAGGCTGCCCTCCCCAGGGCCGGTCTCGACCAGGACCAGGGGCTGGTCGAGGGGGAATTGCCCTAACCAATCGGCCAACTGCACAGCCAGGAGGCCCGCGAAGTCGGGGCCGAGGGACGGGGAGGTGGCGAAATCCCCTTCTGGACCAATCCTCAATCTACCAGCGCCATAGGCCCCGTGCTCACCGTCATGCAGCACCCAATCCATGTAGGTGGCAAATGACACCGCACCGCCCGCCGCAGCGATTCGCAGCCGCAGCCAATCGGGCACTTGGGGTTCAACCACGGTCCATATCCCGGCTCAGACACAATGCTGCGAGCATCGAAGCAGGGGCATGGGTCGTTTAGCCAGGGCATGGGGCCGGCAGTTGTTCGCGCTGGTGGCAGCCCTGGTGCTGATTCTGCCTGGTTTCTGCGGGCCAGCACTGGCCTATGACAACCCGGATCTGCTGCCCGATCACCCAACCCCGGTGATTGATCTGGCGAAAATTTTTAGTGACGCCCAGCGCACCAGCCTGGAGGAGCAGCTCACCAAGTTCGAAGCAGAAAATGGCTGGAAAGTGCGGGTGTTAACCCAATACGACCGCACCCCTGGCCAGGCAGTGAAAAGCTTCTGGAACCTGGATGAACGCAGCCTGCTGGTGGTGGGTGATGAAAGGGGCGGCAACCTGTTGAACTTCAACGTGGGCGAGGGCCTATTTGCCCTAATGCCGCGCACCTACTGGGTGGAGCTGCAAACCCGCTTTGGCAACCAGTACTACGTGCGCGACCACGGCCAGGCCGCAGCGATCCTGGATTCAGTGCAAGTGGTGGAGGATTGCCTCGAGAAAGGCGGCTGCCAAGTGGTGCCCGGCCTGCCCAGGGAGCAGTGGTTACTGACCCTTTCCACCTCGGTTGTGGGCGGTCTGGTGGTGGGCTTCGCCGGCTATCCCCGCAAGGAGGGCCGCCGCTTCGAATGGGGCTGGGTCTTGCTGCTCTCCCCCCTGTGGCTGATCATGTTTGGGGCCCTGGGCCTGGGGCCAATCCTCACCCGCACCACAGAGGTGCTGCCCCTACTGCGCAACAGCCTGGCCTTCCTGGGTGGAATTGTGGTGGCCTACCTGGTGGCCCAAAAGACCGTGGGGAAACCAAATCCTCAGGAATAGGTCGGCCTAAGGAAGCCGCTTCAGGGCCTCAAGGCGACACTCAATTGATTCGGCTGGCAGGCAGCTGGGCTCAACGGCCACCTGGGCCACGTCGCCTCGCAACTGGCTGAGGTTGTCTTCATAGAAGCGCCTGAGATCGTGGAAGCGCCGCACCGGCTGGCCATAGAAACTCCTGCCGGCCATGGTGGGGAAAGAGGCCCATTCCGGTGCCAGCCTGGCCGCCAAATGGGGGGTAAACAGCCCCAGATCAGCCAGGGCCAGGGCGCCGCGCCGTTGGATCAAAAAGATCGCAGCCTGGTCCTGAACCTCCGGCCCAAAGGCAGTGAGCCCCAGGCTGCGGGAGGCCAGTGACCAGGTGAAGGGCATGAATTGATAGGCCCCGGCAGCCGCACTGGCATAGCCGGATTTGCGGATCACCCGATCCGGGTGCCGATCGAGGGAGGGCATCAAGCCGCCGCCAAACATCACCCGATAGCCAACGGCAGTGCCGCCAGCCCAGGTGCCCTCTGCGTAGCGAATGGTGTTTAAAAGGGCCCGCCGCTCGGGGGTGATGGCGAAAAGCCGTGGCGCCGGAGGAGGCAACCTGAACACGAGGCGCTCGCCGGCCTCCTCAGGCTGAGATGCAGACGTTTCAGGTACAGAGGCCTCTGACGCGGAAGCCAGGGGGACCGTAAAAGCTGACGCCACCAGTGCGGATAACAACAAACAACTGGTGCGGAGCTTTGGCAAAACAATCAACTCGCAATTAGTTGGCAGGGCCAACAACATGGCGCCAATTTGCCGAATATCTGTCAAACAGGCAAGTCTTGGATGCCAATAGGTCAATTGGCATGACAGCAAAACAACTGCTACGACTAGCCTAGGGCAACTTGAATGATTGCTTGGGCGGCCTGCTCGCAACCGTCTGACGGCAGGGGGTCCCGGCTAGCCGCTAGCAGGGGTCGATCGAGCTGCCAGTCGCCGCGATGCCACTGCTCCTGGCTCAGCAGGCGGTGGCGGCCATGGCGCTGCAGGGCCTCCTCAAGAACACCTGCCTCGGCAAAACCGGAGCGATGGACCAGGTGGATCCCCACTCCCTGGCTGAGGGCCTCACAAAAGCTGCTGTAGCCGGGCTTGGTGATGACCCTTTCGCACAGTCCCATTACCTCCAATGGGCGAATCCCCGGAGGTAACAGCCGGCCGTTTGCCCGGCTCGCCACCAGCGGATCGGTGCTGATGAAGGTATGGCCGGGCCAAAGGTCGAGCAGCTCGGGCCTAAGAGCCATGCCCAACCCCCCAAAACTGATCAAAACGCAGCGAGCCGGATCGGCGGGCAAGCCCAGCTGCGTGGCCAGGGCCGACGCCTCCAGTCGCGGGGTGCCTGCGGTCAAACCCAAGCTGAGTGTTGGCAATCCCCAGGGCATCGGCATCGCCAGGGGGGCCTGGAGCAGAAGCTGGCCCTGGCGATAGAGGGCCAGGGCCCCATCGGCCCAGCCAGCGAAGTGGGGACCCATGGCCCCGTAGATGCCATCCCAGCCAAAATTGGCCAGCCACACCAGCGGCGCCCCGAGCCGTTGGGCCAAAAGGGCCGCCGCTGGCGGCACATCCGCCATCACCAGGATTGGTTCCGCCTGACTCAACAGCCAGTCCACCTCCCTTTCCAGTTGGCCAGGCAGCTGTTGCTCCAGGACCTCCAGGGCCAACAGGGTCGCCGCTGGATCAGCCCCGAGGGCGTCGGCCTGGACCACACCCACATCCCACTGGCAATGGCGCCTCTCGAAGGGCACGGGCCCCAGGGCCATGGTTAAAAACGACTCCGGCAAGGAGGTGGAGAGCACCAGCCTCCAGTCGGGCCGCAGCTGGTGCAAGGCCGTCAATACCGCCGCGCTGCGCGAACCATGGCCAAAGCCGTGGCCGCTGATACAGGCCAGGATCAGCACTTGCCTAGAACGCCAGTGGCGACATGCGGTGCCAGAGCTGGGGCTGGAGATGGCACTGGCGCTGGGGATGGGGCAGAAAAGAGCTTCTCCTCATAGAGACACTCGCCCCCCAGGCCAAACCAACGGTGGCTGACATGCACCAGGTGCATGCCTTCAAATTCCACCCAGCTGAAATGGCGCAGCGCCCGACCCTGTTCATCGGTGCCATGGCGAGGCACGGAAGCCGTATTTAGGTAGGCAGTGCCGGCCCGATCTGTGCAAAAAGTCAGACGGTGTCCCTGGCCCCGCCGCAGGACGTGATGCATGTGGCCAAAGACCACCAGGGGCAGGGGCCGCTGGCGTTGGATCTGCTGGACGGCCAGGGCCAGATCCTGATCACCCCAATCACAGGCTGGGGGCTTCCAATCCTTGCCGCAGGGGGATGTGGCATCACTGCCGAGGCCCGTGGGACCGCTATGGCCCAGGAGCACCAGGGGCCATTGGGGGTTGGCACCCTGGGCGGCGGTGGTGATCCTGTTCACCGAATCCTGCAGAGTGACTGGGCCAAAGGCGGACAGGGCTGCCTGGGAAAGGTGATAGCCGCCGCCGGCCGTAGCTGGCCGCCCCCCCACCACGGACAGGCCGGGCAATTCCCGCAGCCGCCAGCCGCAGTGGAGCTGGCCCAGGGCCGCAATTTGGCGCTGCAGGGTTAACCCCGAGGAGTCCTTGCCCGTGTCGTGGTTGCCCAGGATGCAAGCCACCGGCAGGGTCAGCTGGCGCAGCAAGGCGGGGATGCGCTGCTGACCATCGCTGAGGTCGCCGACCACCAGCAACGCATCTGGAGCGAGGGTCTCAAGCAGCGCCTGGTCGGTGTGGTCCCAGGCGCCGTGAAGATCGCCCGCAATGGCGATGCGCAAATCAGCCAACCCCGGTGCCTAGGCTGTGATAATCCTGCATCAGCTGGGGATTTCGTTGGTTTTTGCGAGAGGTTCGAACACGGTTCCGGCTGACCTTCCAGGGGCAATAGCGGAGCTGCGAAAGCAACGCAAGGCCATCATCCTGGCCCATTACTACCAAGACAACTCGATCCAGGACATCGCCGACTTCATTGGCGATTCCTTAGAGCTCTCCCGTAAGGCCGCGGCCACCGACGCCGAGGTAATCGTGTTTTGCGGTGTGCACTTCATGGCCGAAACGGCCAAAATTCTCAGCCCAGATAAAACGGTGCTGATTCCCGATTTGGAGGCTGGTTGCAGCCTGGCCGATGCCTGCCCAGCCGATGGCTTCGCCAGCTTTAGGGCCCAGCATCCCGACCACTTTGTGGTCAGTTACATCAACTGCTCGGCGGCGGTGAAAGCCCAGAGCGATTTGATCTGCACCAGCAGCAATGCGGTGTCGCTGGTGCAGCAGCTACCTGCGGATCGGCCGATTCTTTTTGCCCCGGACCAAAACCTGGGGCGCTGGGTTCAACAGCAAAGCGGCCGGGAGCTCACCCTCTGGCCAGGCAGCTGCATCGTGCACGAAACCTTCAGCGAGGAGGCCCTGCTGCGCCTAAAACTGGCCCACCCTGAGGCGGAGGTGCTGGCCCATCCGGAATGCCAGGAGCATTTGCTTGATCAGGCCGATTTCATCGGTTCCACCAGCGCCCTGCTGCGCCGGGCCGCCAGCAGTGAGGCCAGCAGCTTTCTGGTGCTCACCGAGCCGGGGATCCTGCACCAGATGCGCCTGCAGGTGCCCGGCAAGGCCTTTTACGAGGTGCCCGGAGCCGATGGCTGCAGCTGCAATGCCTGCCCCTACATGCGGCTTAACACCCTGGAGAAGGTCTGGAGCTGTTTGGAGACCCTCAGCCCTGCCATCGAATTGGAGGAGGGCCTGCGCCAAAGGGCCCTGGCACCAATCGAGCGGATGCTCGCCATGAGCACCTAGGAAGCCTTCTCCAACCTTTTGACAATCAGGGCCATCAAGGCCAGGGAGCCGCCAAGGGCCAGGAGAAGGCCGATCGTCACGAAGGAAGAATCCATAAATAATCCAACTATCACCAATGGGGCAGCCTCGCAATCGGAGCCGGGCTTTGTCTAGCCGCTCTACACCCGGGACATGGGTAAAGCCGGCCACTTGACGCCGGGAACCACCTGCTCCCAACGTGGGTGCTTCTGGCTAGCCGGCCGCAGGCTCCCCCGTCTTGGAAACCGCTGCGGCGAGAGCGCCCAAACCCCTTTGGAAGAGGAAAAGGGCCCTGGTGGTGGCCATTCCAGCGGGCCTACTCACCTTTTTGGTGGCCATTGCCCCGCCGATCGGCAATGGGCGCCCCGACGCCGGCGCACCCCTGATCACCGCCGCCGATGGCCAGCCCTTTCGGTACTTTCCAAAAGACCAGACCTACGCCCTCGATTTCGACCCCCGGGCGGTACAGCTGAATCTATTTGAGGGCTGGGACAGGGAACAGCAGGCCTACGACGACCGCTCAGCCCTGGCCTACATCTCCGGGCCGATGTACGAGCGCCATGTGGACCGCAGGGGCCAGGAAATCACCGTGCCGTTGGGCGACATCAAACTGGGGGATCGGGTCTGGCGGGGCCTAAACCGCACAGCAGCGCGGCAGCGCGCCTTCATTGGCATTCGCCATGACGGCAGCGTCGAATTCGGTTATGGCGAACTGACCCCCGCCAGGGCCCGGGAATTCGAAAGCTTTATTGGTGGCCTGCACAGCCTCTACAACGACCTAGAGCGGCCCCCCTCTGCCTACAAGGGGGCCTACAGCATCTCCATGGGCCAGCAGATTCGCTACTTCCTGCCGCGAATCAGAATGGTGATCGGCCTGCGGCCTGATGGCAGGGTGGAAGTGCTGATGAGCAAGGACGGCCTCACCCTGGAGCAAACCAGGGAGCTGGCCAGAAGCCGCGGCCTCAGAGCTGCCTACCTGCCCGACCACGCCTCAAAAAGCCGCTTCATCATCCCCGGGGTGAAGGGCTTCAGTGATGCTGACGCCAATTGGATCAGTGGCGGGGCCACCAGTTTTGTGCACGTGCCCTACATGCTGCGGCTCAGCCGCCGCAACCAAATCCTGCAGGGTTCACTGCTGGCGGGCATGGCCAGCCGCAGTGGTCCATCCGGTTGCGGCAACCCCTTCCAATGCGGCCAGACCCTCGGCGGCCAATTGGTGGATAGGGCCCTAGCCGGCTTCAACCGGTTGATGGAAAAGGGGATTGATCCGATCGCCCGGCTGATCTGGGCACCCAAGGGCAAGGGTGGAAGCAACAGCGACAGGGCCCCCTTCCGGGAGACACCAATCAGCGCCGACCCCCTTGCCCTTCGTCAGCAGCAGCAAGAGGCGACCCAGGGAGCCGACTACCAGAAACCAAATAAAGAACTAAACCTGCCCGCGGATTTGCCACCACCACTGCTACTTCCAGATGGATATGGCCTAACTGAACCAGCGGAGCCGGCAGCAGCAACAGCTCCTGAGGAGAGTGGCGACCCCAATGGGGAAGCTGCAAGCCAGCCGCCGACGGCACCGCCACCACCAACCGTGGGCTCGGTTAAACCCGGGGCCCCTGCCGCACCGCCACTGCCACCGCCCTAGATCAGCCTGCAGCCATAGCTCAGCCGGCCGCCGCTAGGGCCCGAACCACATCGCCGCGGGTGAGCATGCCAACGGGATGTTTTTGGTCGTCAACCACGATCAGCCTCTGGGTACTGCGTTCGTGCAGGAGTTTGGCGGCGGCGGGCAAGCCCAAATCAGACAGACAGGTGTGGGGCGAATGGCCCATCACATCACCTACGTTGTTGCCAAGCACCTGGTGAACCTGCTTGTCCCACTGCAGGGGATTGCGCAGGTAGATCACGGAATCGAGCAGCAACACATAGGGGCCGGCGTCAAAACCGCTTTCACGGACCATTAGGTCCTGTTCGGTGAGTTCACCGACCAACTGGCCATCGGCGTCTACCACCGGCAGGCCACTGACGTGGTGATCACTCATCAGCTGCACAGCTTCCTGCAGGGGGCTCTCGGCCGTGACCGTCAGCACGGGGCTCGACATCACGGCAGATACGGGCTGTTGCACCACGGGCAGAATTGCTGAACTGCAAGCATTCTGGGGGCCAGCCTGAGGTTTCGAATGGGGCCATGCCGCCTACGCCAACTTGCCGATGGACTCACCATTGGCCGTGCCGTTGTGGGCTTGCCCCTGCTAGTGGCCCTGGCCATGGGCCAGCAATCCCTGGCCTGGTGGCTCCTGGCCCTCGGCGGAGTCAGTGATGCGGCCGATGGTTGGCTGGCCCGCCAGGCCGGTGGTGGCTCGACCTGGGGTGCCCGACTCGATCCCCTCACCGACAAGATCCTGATCTCCGCCCCCCTGCTCTGGCTGGCGGCAAATGGGGCACTGCCCCTCTGGGCGGTGTGGCTGTTGCTGGCGCGGGAACTGCTGATTTCAGGGTGGCGATCAGCCCAGAGCAGTGGCGGACCCGCCTCCCTGGCCGGTAAGGCCAAAACGATCCTGCAATTTGCGGCGCTGCTATTGCTGCTCTGGCCGAACAGCTGGGGCATGGGCCTTGGTCTGGCTCCCCAGCTGGGCGTAGGTCTGCACGGCCTCGGCTGGTGGCTGTTTTGGCCCTCCCTAGGGCTGGCCCTCAGCTCGGCAATTAGTTACCTAAAAGCAGGGAATCGCCGCTGAAATCAGGGGTTGTGGCTGGGCGCTTGGCGTAGTCGTTTTGGTAGCTATCGGCCAGACCGCGCTCCAGGTCGTAGGCGGGCTGCCAGGCCAATTCCCTTTGCAGCCGATGGATATCGGTAAGGAAATGGGCAATCCGCAGGGGGAAAGCCTTACGGGCCTTTGGGTCCAGGGCAGATGGATCAAAACTGCGTATATCGACAGACTCGGGATCCTTGCCACAGGCCCTGGCTGCCGCAAAGACCAGGCCCCGGAAGGTCACGCCCTGGGCGCCACTGCAGTTGTAAATCCGGTTGCTGGCCGCATCCACATCGATGCAACGGGCCATCGCCACCGCCAGATCGGCCACATGGCCCAGCTGGGTGATGGTGCTGCCATCACCGGGAAGGGGGATCGGCTGGCCATGGACGATCCGATCAAAAAACCAGGCCTCAACTGGGTTGTAATTGCCAGGGCCATAGATGTAAGTGGGCCGAAAGCTTGTGAAGGCAATGCCCTGGCTGCGCAACCAGGTTTCCGTTTCCTGCTTGCCGGAGTGGCGGCTGGCCGGATCGGTGGGGCTGTCCTCGTCGAGGGGCCAGAGCTCACTGTCGGCATAGACCCCCGCCGAGCTGACATACACAAAGCGATGGCTGGGGGCACCGGTGCGCTCAATCACCGCCCGGGAATCCTCGAGGCTGCGGCCGGAGCTATCGGCGATCACATCAAACTGCCGGCCCTTGAGCTGGTCGAGCGACTCAGAGTCGGTGCGATCCCCCACCAGGTGCTCCACCCCCTCTGGAGCGGCCTTCTTGCCCCGGGTAAACAGGGTTAGGGAATGGCCAGCCCGCAGCCAATGGGCCACTAGAGGCTTGCCCACAAAGCGGGTGCCACCCATCACAAGGATCTTCATCGGTTAAGGGGCGCCAGCGGCCGCGCAAACTGGGCGCCATTCAAGACCGCCGCCGCCCATGCAGATAATTCCCGCCATTGACCTGCTCGATGGCCAATGCGTGCGCCTGCACCAGGGCGACTACGGCCAGGTGACCCGCTTCTCCGACGATCCGGTGGCCCAGGCCCTGAGCTGGCAGGAGCAGGGGGCCCAGCGGCTGCACCTGGTGGATCTCGATGGCGCCAGGAGCGGCCAAGCCAGCAATGACGCCAGCGTCAAGGCAATCACAGCAGCCCTCTCCATTCCCGTCCAACTGGGGGGTGGGGTCAGAACGGTGGCGCGGGCCCAGGAGCTACTTGCCTACGGCCTCAGCAGCGTGATTCTGGGCACGGTGGCCCTGGAGCAACCGGAGCTGGTGGAACAGCTGGCCGCCGACCACCCCGGCCAAATAATTGTGGGCATCGACGCCAACAACGGCAAGGTCGCCACCCGCGGCTGGATCGAACAAAGCCATACGGATGCAACCGAGCTGGCGCAACGCTTTGCCAACTCAGGCATCGCCGCGATCATCAGCACCGACATTGCCACCGATGGCACCCTCGCCGGGCCAAACCTGGGGGCCCTCAGGGCCATGGCGCTTGCCAGTGCGGTGCCGGTAATTGCCTCCGGTGGGATCGGCAACCTGGAGCACCTGCTCTCCTTACTGGCCCTTGAACCGCTCGGGGTAACTGGGGTGATCGTCGGGAGGGCCCTCTACGACGGCCGAGTCGACCTTGCCGAAGCCCTGCAGGCCATTGGCGATGGCCGTCTGCAGGATCCCCTCAGCCCATTGGAAGGAATGGCTTAGCAGGCCCCTGGCCGATTGGCATAGCAGGCCCTTGCCTGTTGACCTATAACTAAAAAAGGTAAGCAAGGCGGGTCGCGTGAGCACCGGCACCCCCCAAGATGTCCATGAGGTGTACCGGCGCTGCCGGGACCTGGGCATGCGCCTGAGCCGCCAGCGCAAGCTTGTGCTCGATTTGCTTTGGAGTGGCAAGAGCCACCTGAGTGCGAGGGATATTTTTGAGCAGCTCAACAGCATTGATCGCAATATTGGCCACACTTCCGTTTATCAAAACCTCGAGGCACTCCAATCCGCAGGGGTGATTGAGTGTCTTGACCGGGCCAATGGCCGCCTCTACGGCTACCGCAGCGACCCCCACAGCCATCTCACCTGCCTGCAAACAGGGGCGATCCAGGATCTGGATGTGCAGCTGCCTGCGGAACTGCTCGAACAAATCGAAGCCCAGACAGGCTTCGCCATCGAGGGATACACCCTCAGCCTGAGCGGCAGGCCCCGCCAAAGCCCCTAAATCCCAGCCAGCCCCCCTGGAGAAAAGGGCTCGCCTTAGTTAGCGTTGTTCAATTGAAAGTTTCTGCCAACGTGCCGTCGCAGCTGCTGCTGTTCGCTGAGCCGCTCCTTCGAGAAGGCCTGGTGCGCCTGCTGGAGCGCTCGGCTGGCGATTTCAAGGTGGTTACGGCTGCAGACCAGCTAGAGGGTGCTCCAAAACTGGTGATCTGGCAGGCAGGGGCCAACCAGCACCTAGAGAACTTGGGCGAGGAGCTCGAAGCCCTCAGGCTGCGCTGGAAGCCCGCCCCCCTTCTCCTTTTGCTGGCCAGTGGCCACGGCCACCCCACCAACGAGCTGCTGCAGCTGCCAGTGCAGGGCCTACTGGAGGCCCCTGAAACAACCACCCTGCTGGAAGCACTGACCACCCTGCTCCAGGGCGGCCGAGTGGTCAGCCTGGCCGATGGCCCCTTGCCAGAGCGCCTGCCAATTCCTGCGGGCGTGGGCCTGGGCCACCGTTTGCTGCTGGGAGGTCTGCAGCAAATAGACGCGGATCTGCTGGCCTGCCAGCGCCTGCTGAATCCACCACCTACGGGCTTGGTGAGCCTGTTGGTGCTCCAGGGCAGGCTGCGGGAATTGGCCAGCGCCCGCCAATTGTTGATCGTGCTCTGGGGGCCGATCAGTTCGCTTGTCAGCGCCTATCCGGCAGCCCTCGCTCCAATCCCCAGCCGCCCAACCCTGGGGACCCAGCTCACCCTGGCCCAGCCAAATGCCTCCGGCATCTGGCAAACCCTGCGCAGCCGGCTGGAGGCTGGGGTCCGCACTGAGCTGGCCAATGGCAGCGGCCAGTTGCTAGCAATCGAGGGCCTCACTCCCCAAAGGCGTAGGGATTTACTCCTGGCCCTGATTGAGCAGTGCGCCCTGTTGCGGGAGCGCCTGCTGGCTGAAAATCTCCATGGGCAGGAGCTTCAAGAACGCTGGAATGGCCTCCAGCTCGAACTGCGGCAGCAGGCCCTGCAAACCACCGTGAGCCCCTATGTGCAGCTGCCCTACGGGGCCGGCATGCACTCCGTGGCCGAAACCCTTATCAGCAGCACCGAACTGGCTGGCGCCGACCCGGAGCTGCCTGCCCCCCTGGCCATGCTCGGTGCCCTGGTTCATGGCAATCCCCTGCTAATAGAAGGCCAACTGGTGGCCATTGATGAACCGAGGGCAGTGCTGTTCCTTGAGCAGTTGCTCAGCAATTGGTTGGTGCGCAGCGCCGAGTTGGTGAGCGCGGAATTGCTTTCCTGCTGCTCAAGCTGGCCCGAATTGCGCCGCTACCTGCTGCAGCCAAACCTGCTGGCGACCCGCCAGCTCGAGCGGCTCCGCAACCAGCTCAATGCCCAACAACGTTGGCTCAACTGGTATGGCCGGCCGGTGGCCCTCTACGAGAGTCGCCGCAACCTTTTCATCCTGCAGGCCAAGGCCATAGGTACCCTTTCGCTCACTGAGCCCAGGGATGGGGAGCTGCGCCAACTGGGCTGGCTCCAGCAGCTAGTAACCCTGGCCCTGGAGAGCCGCGACGCCCTTGCACCCCAGGTTCAGGGCCTGATCAAGGGATTGGGAGATTTGCTGGTGGTGCTGCTCACCCAGGTGATGGGGAGATCGATTGGCCTTGTGGGCAGGGGGATACGCCAGGGCCTGGCCAGAGGCCAAAATGGCGCCAACTGAAAGGCTGCTTTGAACCTGTTGCCCAACCTGGGTTGGTGGCTGCCAAGGGCCCTGCTGGCCCTAATCATTGCTTTTCAGGTTTGGGGTTCCCAGCCCGCCCTGGCTGCCCTCACCACCAACAGCTACGACGGCAACATTTACGCCCTTTATGCCGGCAACGGCTCCCTGGTGCCCCCCCGCAGCAGCCTGGCCCAGGCCATGGCCGACCAGCGGCCAGCGGTGGTGATCTTCTACCTCGACGACGATGCCGAGAGCAAGCAATTTTCCCCGGTTGTCTCGGAACTGCAGCGCCTATGGGGCAACAGCATCGAGTTAATACCCCTGGTCACCGACCCACTCCAGAACCGGCCCGAGCTGGGCCCCACTGATCCTGCCCACTACTGGAAAGGCCAAATACCCCAGGTGGTCGTATTCGATGGCCAGGGCAAGGTGCGCTTCGACGCCAGTGGCCAGGTGGACGTGGACAGCATCAATGGGGTAGTCAGCGAGATCACCGGCATTGCCCTGCCCGAGGGGGGCACAAACAGCAGCACCGTGAGCTTCAACGAACTCAACTCCGAAGTGGTGAGCAGGTGATGGCTGGGTTGGGGCCCGATGGCGGCATGCGGCGCGAAACCGACAGCATGGGGGCCATTGAGGTGCCCTCAGAGCACTACTGGGGCGCCCAAACCCAACGCTCGATCCACTTTTTCCCCTTCGGCCAGCTGATGCCCCTGGAGGTGGTGCATGCCTTCGGCCAGCTAAAGGCGGCCTGCGCCGAGGTGAATCGCGATAGGGGCAAGCTCAGCGCGGAAATTTCTGCCCTAATTGTGGCCGCCTCAGAAGAGGTGGCGAGCGGAAAACTGGATCGGGAGTTTCCCCTGAAGGTGTGGCAGACGGGCTCTGGCACCCAAACAAACATGAACGCCAACGAGGTGATCGCCAACCGGGCGATCGAGGCCTCCGGGGGCGTGCTGGGCAGCAAGAGCCCCGTGCACCCCAACGACCATGTGAACCTGAGCCAATCGAGCAACGACACCTTTCCGGCCGCCCTGCATGTGGCCGTGGCGATTGAGCTGGAACGCACTCTGCTGCCCGCCGTGGAGGCGCTGCGCGCCGCACTGGCCATAAAAGCCGAGGCCTTTACTTCGATCATCAAGATCGGCCGCACCCACCTGCAGGATGCCGTGCCCCTGAGCCTGGGCCAGGAATTCGGCGGCTATGGGGCCCAACTGGATATGGGCCTTGGGACCCTGCGCCACTCCCTGCCGCAGCTCTACCAGCTGGCCATTGGGGGCACGGCCGTAGGCACCGGCCTCAATGCCCCAAGCGGCTTTGGAGAGGCGGTGGCGGCAAGGCTGGCCGAACGGATTGGACTGCCCTTCACCAGTGCAACAAATAAGTTTCAGGCCCTAGCCGGTCAAGAGGCCCTGGCCGCCACCCACGGGGCCCTGACGGTGCTGGCCGGCTCCTTGATGAAGATCGCCAACGATGTGCGCTGGCTCGGTAGCGGACCCCGCTGCGGCCTCGGCGAACTGGTAATCCCGGAGAACGAGCCGGGCTCCTCGATCATGCCGGGCAAGGTCAATCCCACCCAGTGCGAAAGCCTGACCATGGTGGCCGTGCAGGTGATGGGCAACAACAGTGCTGTTCAAACAGCAGCCAGCCAGGGCAATTTTGAGCTCAACGTTTTTAAACCCCTGATCGCCCACAACGTGCTGGAGAGCATCGAGCTGCTGACTGGCGCCTGCGAAGGCTTTAGGGCCTTTTGCCTAGAGGGATTGGAAGCGGATATTTCAAGAATCGAACGGCTGCTCAACCAGAGCTTGATGCTGGTGACTGCCCTAACCCCGGCCATTGGCTACGACCGGGCCTGCTGCATTGCCAAGCATGCCCATAAACACGGGCTGAGCCTCAAGGAGGCCGCCCTGGTGCTGGGCGAAATCAGTGCCGGGGAATTTGACCAGTGGGTAAAGCCTGAGCTGATGGTCTGAAGCAGGTGGAGCTGCCATTACGCTCCGGCGATTAACGCCCCGCCGGCCTTGTTGCTGAACCCCCTGCTTTCGGTCCTCCTCCTGGCCGCCCTGGCCCTGGGCCTGACCCTGGTGTGGCTGGAGCTACGCCATCGGCTGCGGCCCGCCTCGCCACTGGAGCTGAAGGCCCACGATTTCAGCGTTCAATCCAGCCCCCAGGGGGTCACAGTGCAGGGCGAAATCACGATCAGCAACCCCCATCGACGGATGGAGGTGATGGTGCCTGAGATAGCAGTGGAGCCCGTGCTGCTTGGCCAGGGTGATCTGCGTGATGTGATTATCAAAAGCCGGGTTGTGGCCCTCCACCCCGACGAGGAAACACGGCCCGACAATTACTGGGCGGCCTACATCGTTAAAGGCCGCAAAAGCACCAGGGCCAGGATCGAGATCCAGCTCAGCGCAGCTCCAGGCCTATCCCTGGAGCGCCTCGTAGACAGCCTCTGGCTAGATCTCCACTGGATCAACTACGGACCATTCGGCCGCCTGAATCGCCGGGATGGCTGGCTTGTGCCCCTGCGCCAGCCCGAAACCATCAATGCCGCCAGCGCCCAATGGCGCAAAGGCGATAACTGCCAGGTTCTGCCCCTGCGTACCCACCTGCTTGGCGTACTCGACAGCCCTGGGGAAGTTTTGAGCCGTTATGCCAGCGACCTGATCCAGCCAGGGGATGTCCTCACGATTGGTGAAACCCCCCTTGCCGTGATGCAGGGCCGCTACCACCACCCTGCCACCGTGGAGCCCTCGGCCCTGGCACGCCTGCTTTGCCGTGTGTTCCACCCCACCAGCAGCCTGGCCACCGCCTGCGGACTGCAGAGCCTGATCGACGTGGAAGGGCCCGCCAGGGTGCTTGGGGCCTGGTTAATCGGCACAGCCCTGAAGGCCCTGGGATCCAAGGGCTGGTTCTACCGGTTGGCCGGAGACCAGGCCCGCCTGATCGACGACATCACCGGCACCACTCCCCCCTACGACCAGACGATTGTCCTTGGACCAGAACAGCCCGCCGCCTTCTGCGCTGAGATGGCCCGGGCCCTGGGCGTGGCCGTGGCCGTGGTTGACGTAAACGACCTGGGCCGGGTCAAGGTTCTGGCCGCCAGCAGGGGGTGTGATGAGGCCCTGCTGCAGCGGGCCCTGCGCCCAAATCCGGCCGGAAACGCCAACGAACGCACACCCCTGGTGCTAGTGCGCCCATAGCGCCGGTCTGGCCGCCCTAAAGTTGCAGCGAGAGCTACCACTGGACCCGCCATGGCAGCTGAGCCCCAACCCATACCAACCAGTTGGCGTCTGGAGCCCTTGGCGGGCTGGCACCTTCCCCTGCTGAGCGACCCGGCCTTTGTACCCCTGCAGCCGGTCCTGCAAAGGGCGGTGCTGCTGGGGCTGCCGGAGCGCCTGATCCACGCCCTGACCGCCCGCCAGGCAATAGCCCCGGTGGTGCTGGTGGCCTTCAGTCACCAGGTCCCATTGGCACTAATCATCACCAGACGTCTGAACCGCAGCGGCAGCTGCTGGCAGGTCCAGCACCTGCGCCTGGCCGGTCCGGCAGGGCAGCAGGACCTGGGCACAACCCTGCTGAGGGAGGCCATTCACCGGGCCAAAGATGCGGCTAGCTGGATTGCCTCCGCCTCCAGCCTCGATAGCCAGCGGCTGGCGATGCTGAGGGAGCAGGGATTCCAACCCCTGCGCACGGACCAGCTCTGGTGCTGGCAAGCCTCCGGCGCCACTGCCCCCGGCTCCACCACCAGCCCCGCAGCCCCCAGCTCCCTGGGGGAGCTGCAACTTCGGACCCTCAATCCCCGTAGCGGTGCCCTGCTTTGGCTCCTGGAGCAGGCCGCCAATCCAGCCCATCTGCGCCAACTACTGGATCGGCGGGTAGAGGATCTGCTCGATCAAAGCCATGGCAAGGGCTGGATGTGGGTGGATCCCAGCCGCAACCAGGCCGTAGCCGCCGTCCGCTGGATTGGGGAACACGCCGGCGGTGGCCATGACGTGGAGCTCACGGTCCATCCCGGCTGGGAACACCTGATTGGCGATGGCTGCGAGCAGCTGCTCCAGATCGCTAGCCAGCGCCTGGGCGACGGCGAGCCCCTTTGGCTGCGCTCTGATGTGCGCGACCAGAGCCGCCAGCATTGGCTCGGGCAGCAAGGTGCCCAACAGCATGGTGAAAGGGTGTTGATGGCCCGCAGTGTCTGGCGCCGCCAGGAACATCCAGCCCAGGCCAAGGTTGGGAAGGGACTGGAGGCGGTGCTGGGCCAACTGCAACCCCAGCGCAGGCCCATGCCCACACCGGTGGCCCCCCGCTAGGCCTTCAGCCCGATGCCCAATAAATCCGAGCCCTGTTCCGCCCTTGCCCTCGACGTGGGCCGCAGGCGCATTGGCCTGGCTGGCTGCGATCCCCTCGGCCTGACCGTGACACCCCTGGCGCCCCTGGCCCGGGGAAAGTTTGCAGCCGACCTCCTGCGGCTAGAACCCCTGGTGCAGCAGCGGCGGGTCCGGGCCCTGGTGGTTGGCCTACCCCTCGACAGCGCCGGCCAGCTGACGGAGCAGGCCCTCCACTGCCGCCGCTATGGACAGCGCCTTGCCAGCCATTTCGCCCTGCCACTGGCCTGGGTGAATGAGCACTCCAGCAGTTGGGCCGCGGCCGAGCGCCATGGTCTCCATGGCGACAGAAGCGGGGCCCTAGACAGTGCGGCGGCTGCTTTGTTACTCGAACAGTGGCTGGCCGACGGTCCGGCAGCGATGCTGGTTGCGGACATTCGCGGCACAACGCCCGCCCCTGATCCATCCTGACTAGACAGACTGCCCCGATTGGCACCTTTAATGACAAACGACAGTTCGGCGAACGACGCTTCATCCATGGACAATTCCGGTGATGTGCCAACTCTTTTAGTAAGCGATACCAGGGGGCGCCAACTGCTCTGCTTCCTGGAGCAATTGATCCCCCTCGATGGCCACGACTACGTACTGCTAACGCCGGTAGACACCCCGGTTTGCCTGTTTCGCCTCGAAGACGATGCGGATCCCGAGTTGATTGACACGATTGATGCCACCGAACCGATCCTGTCGGTGGCCGATGTGGTGCTGCAGGAGCACGACCTGACCCTGGTGCGTTCAGCCGTGACCCTCACCGTCAGCGGTGAACTGGACGAACCCGAGCCCGACGAACTCAGCGACGAAGAAGACGATGAGGACGATGAGGACGACACCGAAAGCTACGAACTACTCGTGAGCTTCCTGGTCGACGAGGAGGAATACGGCCTCTACATCCCCCTGGATCCCTTCTTTGTGGTCGCCCGGATGGATGGCAATGGTGCCCTGCTGGTCGAAGGCGAGGAATTTGATCGGGTGCAACCCCGCATCGAAGCCGAATTGGCTGAGCGGGAGGGGGAGGGGGATTTTTGATGCTGCGGGAGCTGCTGCGGCCCAACTGGTTGATGGAGTGCACCCTGGCGGAATTGCCGATTGAGGCCCTCCAGGAGCGGGGCATCAAAGCCCTGGTGCTGGATGTCGATCGCACCCTCCTGCCCAGGCACCTGGCAGTTGTGCCAGCCAGCGCCCAGCGCTGGCTGGCAGAGGCCAAGCAGCATTTCCCGATCCACCTGCTCAGCAACAACCCATCGCGTCAGCGAATTGGTTCAGTGGCCCAGCTGCTGGATCTGCCCTTCACCACCAGTGCCGGCAAACCACGGCGCACCGCCCTACGCAGGGTGCTCGCCCAGCTGCAAATACCGGCCAGCCAGGTGGCGCTTGTGGGTGACCGGCTATTCACCGATGTGATCGCCGGCAACCGACTGGGCCTGTTCACCGTGCTGGTGAAGCCCATCGATCCGCAGGGGCGCCCCTGCCAGCGGGATCGACTGCAAAGATTCGAACTGCGCATGGCCGCCCTGATCGGCACTGGCCTGGGCTGATGCGGACGGGCTCCAGGGGCCGGCGCCGGGTAATCAAAGTGGGCACCAGCCTGCTGCGGGGCCAGGGCGAACGCAGCACCGCCGAGGTGGTCGCCGAACTGGCGGCCACGATGGCCCAGCAACAGGCCCAGGGAGACAGCCTGGCCCTGGTGACCAGTGGGGCCGTGGGCCTGGGCTGCATTGCCCTGCAGATGGCCAAGCGCCCCACCGAGTTGGTAGCGCTCCAGGCGGCGGCGGCCGTGGGCCAGGGCCGCCTGATGGCCATGTATCAGGAAGCCTTTGGCCGCGATGGCCTGGCCGTGGCCCAAGTGCTGCTCACCAGGGGCGATCTGGCCTCCCGCCGGCGCTACCAAAACGCCTGTCGAACGCTTGAGCAGCTGCTCAGCTGGGGGGTGCTGCCGGTAATCAATGAAAACGACACCCTGGCCAGCGACGAATTGCGCTTCGGCGACAACGACACCCTCTCTGCCCTGGTGGCTGTCGCCATCGGCGCCGATGAATTGATCCTGCTCACCGACGTTGACGGGCTCTACTCCGGCGATCCCCGTAGCGATGCCAATGCAAAACCAATCCATGAGGTGCTCAACCTCAGGGAGCTTGAGCAATACGGCCAAGGGGCCACCGGTGGGGGCCAATGGGGCACAGGTGGCATGACCACCAAAATTGCCGCCGCCCGCATCGCCACCTCCAGCGGCATCCGGGTGCACCTGGCCGATGGTCGCGATCCAGCCGTTCTCAAGGCCCTCTTTGCCGGCGAACGGCTGGGCACCGTCTTCCAGCCATCGGCGACGCCCCTGCCAGATCGCAAGGGCTGGCTGGCCCACGCCCTGATGCCCCAGGGGACCCTCCAGCTGGATCCGGGCGCGGAAACTGCGGTTTTAAAGAAAGGGGCCTCATTGCTGGCGGTGGGAGTGATTGGGGTAGAGGGCCAATTCGGCAGAAGTGATGCCGTGCGCCTGATCAGCGCCGACGGACGGGAATTGGGTCGGGGGCTCAGCGCCCTAGACAGCGAGGAGCTGCGCCAATGCATGGGCAAGGCAGGCATTGAGGTGGTTCACCGCGACCAGTTGGTGATCAGCCCCAGGTAGGGACACCTACGATCCGGCCCAGCTCCGTATCGCCCTTCGCCCGCCATGCGCTTCAGCGACCTGCTCGCTCACCTCGGCGAGGTGGGTGATGCCAGCCCCAGGGATTTGGGGAGCGATCCCGAGCTGGTGGGAGCCCAGGCCCTAGATCAGGCGGTTGCCGGCCAACTCGGTTTTCTGGAGCGGGACAATGCCCTAGCGGCAGCCCTGGAGGGCACCAAGGCTGGGGCCGTGCTGCTGCCCCTAGACCCAGAGCTTCAAAGCCAGGCCAGCGCCCAGGGCCTGGCCTGGGTGGCCCTCAAGGATCCCCGCCTGGGCTTTGCAGAAGCACTTGATGCCCTCTATCCCCGCCAGCCCAAGGCCCCTGGGATCGATGCCACCGCTGTCGTGGCGGCCAGCGCCCTGGTTTCCCCCACGGCCCACATCGGTGCCCGGGTGGTAATCGGCGAGCACTGCCAGATCGCTGAGGGGTGCATCCTCCACCCCGGCGCGATCCTTTACGAAGACGTGCAGCTGGGCCCCGCCTGCGAGATCCACTCCGGCGCCGTACTCCATCCCGGCAGCCGCCTGGCGGCCCAGTGCGTGGTGCATTCCAATGCAGTAATTGGCAGCGAGGGATTTGGTTTTGTGCCCACGGCACAGGGTTGGCGAAAAATGCCCCAGACCGGCCTGGTGGTTCTAGAAGAGGCCGTTGAGGTGGGCTGCGGCACCACGATCGACAGACCTTCAGTGGGTGAAACCCGAATCGGCGCCGGCAGCAAGATCGACAACCTGGTGCAAATCGGCCATGGGGTGGTCACTGGCAGGGGCTGCGCCCTGGCCTCCCAGGTGGGCATTGCCGGGGGCGCCAAGTTGGGAGATGGCGTGATCCTGGCCGGCCAGGTGGGTGTGGCCAACCGGGCCGTGATCGGCGATCGGGCGATCGCCTCCTCAAAATCCGGCATCCACGGCGAAGTCGCCCCCGGCGAAGTGGTCAGCGGTTACCCCGCCATCCCCAACCGCCTCTGGCTGCGCTGCGCTGCCACCTTCAACAAACTCCCCGAGATGGCCAAGAGCCTGCGCCAGCTTCAGGCACGCCAGGGCTGATCCCCTAGCCTCGCCAGCTGCATCAAACCCCTGAGCCAGGCCACTCCGCCATGACCAGCCGCTTCCGGATCACCCTGCTCCCCGGCGATGGGATCGGCCCTGAAATCATGGCTGTAACCCGCCAGCTCCTCGATGCGGTGAGCAGCAGCCATGGCTTTGAGCTCGTCTACAACGAGCAACCGATGGGGGGCGCCGCAATCGATGCCACCGGCGAGCCCCTACCCGAAAGCACCCTCGCGGCCTGCAGCGAATCCGATGCGGTGCTTTTGGCCGCCATTGGCAGCCCCCAATACGACAGCCTGCCCCGGGAGAAGCGCCCCGAAACTGGCCTTTTGGCCCTCCGCTCTGGGCTGGGGCTGTTTGCCAACCTCAGGCCCGTAAAAATCATTCCCTCCCTGGTCGATGCCAGCACCCTCAAACGGGAGGTGATTGAGGGGGTCGACTTGATGGTGGTGCGCGAGCTCACCGGCGGTGTCTACTTCGGCACCCCAAAGGGTCGAATCGAGGCCGATGGCCACGTGCGGGCGTTTAACACGATGGCCTACTCCGACTACGAAATCGACCGGATTGCCAAGGTGGCCTTCGAGCTGGCCGTGGTACGCAGCGGCAGGCTCTGTTCCGTCGACAAGGCCAACGTGCTGGATGTGAGCCAGCTCTGGCGCGACCAGGTGGAGGCCCTCCACAGCAACTCCTACCCCGCCGTGGAGCTCAGCCACATGTATGTCGACAACGCAGCCATGCAGCTGGTGCGGGCCCCCAAGCAGTTCGACGTGCTGCTCACCAGCAACCTCTTCGGCGACATCCTCAGCGACGAGGCCGCCATGCTCACCGGCTCGATCGGCATGCTGCCATCGGCCTCCCTGGGCAGCGGCGGGCCTGGCCTGTTTGAACCGATCCATGGCTCCGCCCCCGACATTGCCGGCCAGGACAAGGCCAACCCGATGGCGATGGTGCTCAG